>JBGOXZ010000039.1:0-12539 GCA_041479395.1 Opitutaceae bacterium | reverse complement strand
GTAGGCCTCGATGCCGCCGCAATCCTCGGGCGGACCGGCGCGTTCGCCTGCCACGCAGCGCGGGCAGGCGGCGCCTTTCTCGGCGGCAACGGTTCTTTCCAGACGGATGTCCACGTGCCACCCCTCGGCGAAAAGGTAATCGTAGGCCAGGCGGTTATGCGCGGAGAGGTGCACCTCGGCCAGCGTCACGTCGCGGTCGTCCTCGATCACCACGCCGTCGTGATCCATCGGGTTGCCGTAACGCTTATCGCCTACGAAGAACAAGTGTGTCTGGTAATCGTACCAGCCGAACATCACCTGGATCGCCTCGTGCAGCCGGCTCAGCCACATCGTTTCGCGTACCAGCAGCCGCCGCCAGATGCGCGGTTGGATGCCCGCCACGGTGAGACGCAGCGAAAACACCCTGGTGCGGGGAGGCTTCTTCGCGCCCGCGCCGCGGCCTTCATGGAGGGAAATCATGCGCAGCCACTAAATCGCCTGTTCGCCCATCACGCAAGCCGCGCCCTGCTCCGCCGCGCGCCAGCGCCTGCCCCGCGATTGCCCCGGGCCCAAGATCGCATTGACTTGCCGGGACAACGCGGCGCCTGCTCAACGCGTCGCATGCAGGCTCCCCGCCACCGTCCGGCACGCTGCCCAACCTCATGTCACCACCACCTGTCCTGTTCCTGCGCCTGAGCAACGAAGTCCGGGGCCCCTTCGAGAGGGACCGGCTGCGTGAGTTGGCCCTGACCGGAGTCGTCACGCCTGCCACGGAAGTAGCCGAGAGCGCCGCCGGTCCGTGGATCAAAATCCAGGCGATGGCCGAATGGGCGGATATCTTTCCCGAGCGGCCGCAATTCCGGTTCAAGGCAAAGCAGTTCGAACCGGTGAACCAGCCTGCGGAGCCGCCCGTCGATCATCGCGAGCTGATCGCGGCCGCCCACCGGGAATATCGCGCCGCGCCCGCCGCCGCCTCGCCCCGACCGCTGAACGAGGTGGAAGAGATTCTCCAACGGAACCGTGAGTGCGAACAGCAGGCGGGCCTGGACACACTGACGCGCATGCCACCGGTGAAAAATCGCCGGCGGCGCGACTATTGGATTCTTATGGTCGGCGGCAATCTCGTCATTTTTTTAGGCCTCAATGCCATCGCCGGGCCGATCATCGCCGCAATGTTGGCGGGGGGGTTCACCGTCGGCATCACCTGGGTCATGTACGGCGTCATGGACCGGTATTGAAGCCATGCCGCCGCAGCGCGTCAGCGCCGGCCGAAGAACTCCCAGCAGAGCACCGCCGCCGCCGCCGCGACGTTGAGCGCCTCCATTGCGCCACCGCCCGGAATCTGCACCCGCCGTTCGCACGCCGCCGCCACGTCAGGCGCCAGGCCGCGCTCCTCGTTGCCCAGGACCAGCGCGATCGGTTTGGCCGGCTGTCGGGCTTCGCGCCCGGCCAGGATTGAAGGTCTGGGTTTGAGGTTGGAGACCAAGGGCGCGGCGCTGCGCACGGCCGCGCCGATGACTTCATAAAACGGCCGCAGTTCGCAGATGAACTCCGCCAGCGATCGAACCCGAAAGATCTCGACGTGCGCCATGCCTCCCTCGGCCACGCGATGGGTGGCCTCACCCGGCAGGGCTTGCTCGGGATGATCGGGCACGACGATGTGCGCCACACCAAAGAAGGCGGCCGTGCGCACGATGGCGCCGAGATTGTGCGCGTTGCCGATGCGGTCGAGCAGCAGCAACGGGGCACCGGCGTGCGCCCACCGGCGAACGTCCTCCGGACGCGGCGGCCGCAAGACGCGCTGCTCAATCACCGCCACAATGCCCCCATGGTGCACGGTGCCGGCGATTTTCTCCAGCTCGGCGGGCTCGACGCAGCGATAGATCTTCCGCCCGGTGGCGAGCGCCTTGCAGATCACGCCGATTCTCCGGCCCGTTGGGTAATCGAAGTACAGTCGCTTGATCGCGCCGGCATCCTTTGCAAACAGCGCCCGCACTGCCGCCAACCCGCAAACGGTGAGTTCGTTTGATTTCACGATGAGGAGCAAACTACAGACCGGTCTCCCCCACCACGGTAAACTCCTCGCGGTCGTGGTAGAGATGGCGGATGCGGACGGCGGCGGCGTGCGCCGCGAACGGCGAAGCCGGTGCGCGCAACTCGTGCAGAAGCGCGAGGGGGTCGGCGCGGCCAAACTTGAGGTTGATGACGAAACGCCGGCACCAGCCATGCTCCAGCCAAGGCTGCACGAGATCGTGCAACACGTGATGGGGTTCCTCGAGGAGGTCGCAAAAGAGCCAGTCGAACACCTCGCCCGATGCCGGACGAAACTGGAACGCGTCCTCCCGGCGGTGTTCGATCCGCGGGTGGCCGAGCGCACCGCCCTTCAGCGGGCCGCGGTCGACCGCGACGACGCGCGCCCCACGCCGGGCTGCACTGTAGCTCCAGCCACCGGGCGCCGCGCCGAGATCAGCCACCGTCTCGCCCCGCCGCGGCTCAACGCCCAGCACGCCGTAGGCCTCCTCGATCTTGAGGTACGAGCGCGATGGCGCCGCCGGATCGTCCGCCATGCGGCGTTGTCCGCCGAGCACGGCGGCCCGCGCCGCCCACGCACGGTCGAAATCGACAAAGAAAACAAACAGGCCCCGGGCCGGCCCGGCGCCGCGCGGCGGCTCGGACGAGGCCAGTCTGGCGACGCGTGAAAGCTTGCTGCGCAGCAGATCGCGAAAGGTTTTCTCCACGACGATGACCCGCCGCGACAGGCCGGCGATTCCCGCCGCCCCGCCCCAGACGCACGGCCACGCCGTCTCGATCCGCTCCGCGCGTAAGGACTCCACGAAGAAGCCGACGGCTTGCTGCGCCAGCGCATTGACCGTCCCGGCCCGGAGCTCGCGCAGATCCAGCAGAATCAGATGGGCAAAGGCGAAGTCAGGCAGTTCCCGGCCGGCGGCGCGGCTGCCGCGGATCCACCCCGAGCCCTGTGCGCGCGGGGCGAGGCCCGCCCCGGCGAATTCGCCGGCGAGAAGCTTTTCGCAGCCAGTCTGACAAGTCGCCAACATTCCGGCCATTGCGGCGGACGGAGCGCGGCGAGGCAAGCGCCGGATGGCGGCCGCTTACGCCAGCTCGCAGGCGCCGCCCGCACAGGCAACGACCTGCTTCAGTTCGGTGAGGTCGTCCTCTTCGCGCAGCAAGGTGTAATCCACCGGCTGGTAGACATGCGCGTTCCACCTCGCAATGTCCGCCGGCGTGGTCACCGTCTCACGCGGCGCCTGCGCATAGGCCTTGTCGCCCTGGTCCTGCAGCAACGCCACGCCGGTGAAATTCTGGCGGTTTTCCCAGATGAAGTCGGCCACCGCCGACCACTCGTCCCTGCGCACCGAGATGGTGCAGGAGACATTATGGTGGAGGCCCGGCGAGAATTTTTCGTGGCTGCGGCCGACCTGCACCCAATGCAGCTGCACGAGCCGCACATACTCGAGATGCTTCACGGCGGAGAGATCGTCACGGTAGATCCCGAAGGCCGGGCCTTCCACCGGGAAGGTGATGACCTCGGTGCGGCCGTTCAGGTCATAAACGCTGGACTCGACCATGTGCGGATTCACGCGCTTGAAATGCTGGAAGATCGGGTCGTAGACATTGGTCTGCACGCGACGGAAGTAGCGCAGGGAATGGTGCGGGTGCAGACCGCTGCTGGTGCCGAGGAGCAGGCTCGCCGTGCCCTCGGGCTTGACGCAGGTGGTACGGGCGGCGGGATTGATGCCCAGCGCGCGCGCCACCACGGCGTTGACGGCCTTCACGACCGCCGCGCCGGTCCGCAGCACCTCCGGGTCGAGCAGCACGTCGGGCCGGTCAAGCACGCCGCAGATCGACACCCCGAGCAACGCCTCGCGCTCGGTGATCAGGCGCGAGACCGGCGAAAGGTAGTTGAAACTGGTGTAGCCGGCCTGCAGGGTGCCGATGACGGCGGCGTGCGCGCAGAGCTCGTAGAACCGGGCGGGAGTCTCGGAGGCCGCGGCCGAGACGGTCGTAAGGTTGCAGAACTGCACGCCGCTGAGCACGTCCCCTTCGCGGAGTTCGCCCGCGTGGCCGAGTTCACGCAGCCGCGCAATGGCCGCGGCATCGAGCTTGAGCCGTGGATGCAGGCCGATCTCGACGCAGGGATTGGCGCCGTATTCCGGATCCTCCACGAAATAGAAGCCAGGTTCACCGAACTGCTTTTGCGCCTCAAAGAGCTGATCGAACTGGGCGCGGGTGGCCTGCGTACGCACGATGACCGCGGAGTTGTTGCTCGCAGCGCGCTGCGGGTTGTCTTGAAACCAGTTGCCGGTCTTGGCGGCGGCCATTTCCCCGTCATCGGCGGAAAAGAGGCAGATGGTCGCCGAGCGGCGCACTCCGCCCGAAAGGACGGCCTTGGCGGCCCACATGAGGATGTCGTAAGCCTCGATCGGACGCAGCCGGCGGCCGGCCGCGCGCTGCACGATGTGCTCAATCCGGGTCAGCGAATGGAACAGGGGTTCGGGGCCCGGCGCCTTGCCCCCGGAGGTGCGCAGCGGTGCGCCCGCCGGCCGGATGGCCGAGTAATCGAAAATCACCCGCCGCCCCTCGATGGCCGCCAGCATCAACTGGTGGAGCGCGTCGGCCCAGCCTTCGATCGTGTCGGGCACGATGAAGGTGCAGACCGCGGCGTTGGACCGCAGCGGCGCGAACGGCGGCAGCAGCGCCACATGGTGGCGCTGCACGGAGAAACCCACGCCGCAGCCGCAGAGCAGGAGATAAAGCGTTTCACGAAACGCCTCCAGCCGGTCGATGTAGGTGAAGGCGCAGTTGTAGATGCGCGCGTGCTTGTGAAGGATTGCCTCGCCACCGAACTGCAGACTGCGCATCGAAGGCAGTACTTCGCGCCGCTCCACGGCGGCGAAGGCGGCACGAACGACCTCGTGCAGCCGGCCGAGCCGGCCGAGCCGCGTGAGGTCCTCGGCGGTGACATCGGCGGCGGTCAGCGCGGCGAGTGCGGCGTCGCCAAGCGAGGTGTCGGCATAGTGCGCGAGATGCATGTCTCGGACACGGCCAACGGCTTCCGCCCACGTCTCGCGGCGACGGAGTTCGGGCGAGTAGCGGGCATAACGGGAAATGGCGATGAAGTCCTGCAGTCCATTCGCGGGATGGGAAATGGGCAGGGCAGAGCTATCCATGGTGGAAAATGGGTAAAAAGTGTTGCAGACCTAGCCTGCCGCTAAGCGGCTTGGGCTGCCTGAACCTAGGGGACCTACTACCTGTTGTGGTTTATGTTATGGTCAACCACAACGTATAGGGTGGAGCGCATTATTACGCTTTCTGATGGCCACATAGAAACAAGAGATAATGATATTTCTCTCCCACCTAGGAGCGCCGGAACTAGATTGTATAAGTCACACTAAAGTCACATTACTCGCCAAAACTTCACCGTTTTCTTGAGATTTCCGCGTTGGTTCTGGACGGGTGCAGGCCAAGTGCAGACGACACCTCCGGAGACCGTCCATCGTCGTCGAACGCTGCGCCGGCGAACTGCCGCGGAATTGTGCGGTCCATCTGCCGGCTGTTTTTCGCCATGAAAACTTTTCTCATCGCTTTTCTGCTGGGCGTCATCGCCGGCGCCATCGCCGTGAACATGCTCTCGCCGCGCGAACACCGCATCGATTCGCACGAGGCGCTTCCCAGCCCGGCTGCTTCCTCCCCGGCCGCAAACTTGCAAGAGACGGCGCGCAGCATGCGGGACTCTGTCGCTGACAAACTCGAGGCGTGGAAGCTGACGCCCGAGAATATCAAGGACGATCTGGCCAGGACTGGCGAAGTCGTGCGGAGCAAAGCCATCGCCGCCGGCGAGAGAATTGCCGATGCCCGCGTCACCGCCGTCGTGAAAGCGAAGTATGTTCTCGATGCAGATCTCTCGGCCATCGATATCGGAGTTGATTGCAGAGACGGTGAGGTGACGCTCACCGGCACGGTGGCTTCGCCCAGACTGATCGGTCGGGCCATCGCCCTCGCTCTCGACACCAATGGAGTGCAGCACGTCGTATCCAAACTGGCGGTCCAGACCAGATGAATCGAATCCGCCCGGCAGCCCGCTGCGCCAACAAGACTTCCCCTGAGATTCAACCGGAGCGACGATACTCGCGCAATCGACTCGGTGAGACGCCATGCACCGTCTTGAAACAGCGGGAAAAATGATAAGGATCGCCAAACCCGATGCGCTGGGCCGCTTCCTTCACCAAACCACCCGTCTCGACCAGAAATTCCGCGGCCAGGATCATCTTCCTCCGCAGGAGGTATTGATAAGGGCTGGTCCCTTGAAAGCGTCGGAACAGGCGGCAGACACTCGATGGCGCGATACCCACCGCGGTGGCGAGCTCTTCCAGTGATGTGAGCCCTTCCGCGCGTGCATCCAGCAGCGCCTTGCAGCGCACGAAGAGCCCCTCGGCCGCATCACCCCGTCGCACGGGGCGCGTCGTGAGATCCTCGATCTTGAGCAACAGCACTTCCAGGAGCGCAGCGCACATCCGCCCGGTGAGTCGTCCATGATGCTGGCCCTCGCGGATCAAATCCTCGAACGCGGTGCGCACTTCGGCGTGAGCGATGAGTGTGCGCACCTGCCCCGGCGCGACGCCCGCCCGGACCAGCCGTCGCGGCACGTCGGCCCCCGCCAGGCACAGAAAATACTTCACCATCGGCCTGACTGGATCGGTGCGGATCTCACAATCGGTCTCCGGCGCGTAGGTGAAGACCGCCCCCGGCGACAGCTCACGCTCGTTGTCATCGAGCCGCACTCGGCCCGCCCCCTCGGCCACGTATTCGAGCCCATAGTAGGCGAAACCGGAGCGGCGCACGAGATAGTCGGCGTTACAGGTCTCGCGGCCGCCAAAGATCAGCGCGAAGCGGGAGGCGCGCGGCGGTGCCAATCCAAGAAAGAAATACCGTCCTCCCGAGACCTGATGAGACAACAGGCCGGCCCGCTCGCGCGAAGGTGTCATCTCCGTCATGGCTTGCGGTCGACAGTGCCTGCATCCCCATTTAAGGCAAGCCCGCCCCGGGCAAGAATCTCCATTATCGGGCGCATTATCTCCATTCCATTCCATGCAGCCTGCTTGATATTATCATTCCTCGCGCGATCCTCTGCGCGGGGATCGCGGGCAATTTTCTCTAGGTTTGGGATATCCGCGCCGCCGCCGACCAGGTCTTCAACCACCAATTCCGATGAACCGACTTCCGAGAAAAACCGTCCTCCTGGTCGCCAACGGCGACTTGCGCCAGTCCGCCAATGAAGTCTGCTGGCCCGCCCAACAGGCGATGGAGCAGAAACTCACTGCCGCGGTGGCCCGGTTTGGCCACCGGCTCGTTCGCGCCCATCCCTACAAGCCGCCACTAAAGCACGGTTTCATCGGCTCGCAAAAGGAAGGCATGGAGGTGTTCGCGTCCATCGATCCACGGGCTCCCCTCATCGTGGCCGAGGCGGTGTGGCAGTACTCCCACCACCTCCTTCACGGCCTCATCTCGCACCAGGCACCGATCCTCACCGTCGCCAACTGGTCCGGCACCTGGCCCGGCCTCGTCGGCATGCTCAACCTCAACGGCTCGCTCACCAAGGCCGGCGTGAAGTACTCCACGCTTTGGAGCGAGAACTTTGATGACGATTACTTCCTCACCCGGCTCGCCGCCTGGCTCACGACCGGTCGCGCAACGCACCAGACCGCGCACGTGAAACCGCTGGCCTCGGCCAGCGTCCCGGCGAAGGCGGCCTCCGTCGCCGCCAGGATCGCCGCCGACCTCCGCCGCCGGAAGGCGATCCTGGGCGTGTTCGATGAAGGCTGCATGGGCATGTTCAATGCCATCATCCCCGACGACCTCCTGTTTTCGACCGGCGTCTATAAGGAACGCCTCTCCCAATCCGCCCTTTACCATGGCGCCACGCAGGTCAGTGACGCCGAGGCGCGCGCTGTTTACGAATGGTATTGCAACAAGGGGTTCAGGTTCCACCTCGGCACGGACGAGGCCACCGAACTCACCGAGAGCCAGGTCCTCTGGCAATGCAAGACCTACATCGCCGCCTGCCGCATCGCCGACGAATTCGGCTGCGACGCGATCGGCATCCAGTACCAGCAGGGGCTCAAAGACCTCCTGCCCGCCTCCGACCTCGTTGAGGGCACGCTCAACAGCTCGGAGCGGCCACCGGTCAAAAATCAACAGGGCCATCTTATCCGCGCGGGCGAGCCGATCCCGCATTTCAATGAGGTTGACGAATGCGCCGGGCTCGACGGCCTGTTCACCAACCGCGTGCACAAGGCGCTCGGTCAGCCGGTCGAGAACACCCTGCACGATCTGCGCTGGGGCGATTGGGATCGCAGCGGCACCACGAGTGAATACGTGTGGGTCTTCCTCATTTCTGGCAGCGCACCGGCTGAGCACCATGTGGGCGGCTGGGCGGGCAGCGACTCGCTCCGGCAGCCGCCGATGTATTTCCGGCTCGGCGGCGGCACGCTGCGCGGCGTCGCGAAACCCGGCGAGATTGTGTGGTCGCGCGTGTTTATCGAACACCACAGGCTCAAGATGGACCTCGGCCGGGCCCAAGCCATCGCGCTCCCGCCCGAAGAGACCGCGCGCCGCTGGCGGGAGACCACGGTGCAATGGCCGATCATGCATGCCGTGACCTACGGTGTTACGCGCGATCAGATGATGGCGCGCCACAAAGCCAATCATATCCAAGTCGCTTACGCCCGCAGCGCGAAGGAAGCCGACCTTGCCCTCTATACCAAGGCCGCGCTCGCCGCCGAGTTGGGTCTCGACGTCCACCTTTGCGGCACCAAGGCCGACGGCAATCCATTCTAGACACCCCATGCCGGCATGGGCGTGTCGGCCATGCCCGCGGATTCACCGCTGCATCCATCGATGAATCCGGGCAACCGTCCGACCGCCTCTCCGGGGGACGCCTCATGGGAAACACCCTGCATGGCAAGGCGGTCGGACCCAAGTCTGCGCGCAGGCGAGCGATCGAAATGAGAACAGGCGCGCAAAAAGCCCTCTCGCGCATATTTTGTATCTGGTAAATTCGCAGAAGCCTGCTACTGTAATTGCCAAGATGAACAAAAAACTATTCCCCGGGCTGCTGGACGCGGTGATGCAGAAAAACGGCATCAATCAGGTCCAGTTGCACAAGCTTACCGGCATTGCGGTTTCCCGCATCAACAACTACCTTCAGGCCAAGTATCGCACGATCAAGCCGGCTCATATCCAGGCCATCTGCGAGAAGGTCACCAGCGACAATGCCGAACGCGCCGAGCTCGTGAAGACCTATCTTCTCGACCTTCTGCCCGATGCCATGAAGAACGTCATCGAGATCAAGGCGCTGACCAGTGTCCGTGATTTCGAGGACTGGTACCTCCGTCGCAACCGCCTGCCACGCGATTTTGCCGGCGAATTCGAGGATCTCTACAAAATGTGTGTCTCCTTCCCGCGGATCCGCATGCGCACCACCGACTGGATCCAGTTGATGAAGGAGTGTTCATCGAAGTAATCCCGCCTACCACCAGCCCTCCTGGGTCCAGGGTAAGCCGGGTCGAGGCCGCTTCGTTTAGGTCTTCTCAACCCGTCCAAGGATGCGCAGCCTGAGCGGGTGCGCGTCCTCATTGCTTTTGACAAATTCAAGGGCTCCTTGACGGCACCGGCGGCCTGCGATCTTGCCGCCCGCGCGCTGCGCGGCCGGCATCGCGACTGGCAGCTCGATCTGTGCCCGCTCACCGACGGAGGCGAGGGTTTCTTCGACATCCTCACCAAAGCAGCGGGCGGACAACCGATGACGTTCAAAGTGACCGGACCGCGGGGCGGGCTCGTTGATGCCAGTCTGGGTATGGTGGCAATGGAGAGCATCCCGGAATCCGCCCGACCTTTGCTGCGATTGCCCGGTTCGGCATGGAAATCAATGCACCAGATCGCGGTCGTCGAAATGGCCGCTGCCAGCGGCCTCCACCTGCTGTCACCCGGGCAATACGATCCGTGGCAGACCACGACTTACGGCACCGGCCAGCTTGTTCGTGCCGCCGCGGAACTGGGAGCCGCCGCGATCCTGCTCGGGGTAGGCGGCAGCGCCACCAACGATCTCGGCCTAGGGGCGCTGGCCGCCCTGGGACTGGAATTCCGCAGTGTCGATAGCGGCAAAATCCGTCCGCCCGCGCCGGCTCGTTGGGAACAGATCACCAGCCTTGAAGGTGAAGTCTTCCCCTCAATTCCCCCCATTTGCCTCGCCTGCGATGTGACGAACCCACTGTTCGGGCCGCGGGGTGCCGCGGCCGTCTACGGGCCGCAGAAGGGGTTGCGACACGAGGACCTCCCTCGCATCGAAGCCGCAATGCGGCGCATGGCCCGCCTCCTCTGCAAGTACTGCGGCCAGCCGCCCACGCTGACAGAGACGCCCGGCACAGGAGCAGCGGGAGGTCTCCCTTTCGGCCTGCTGGCAGGCGCCCGCGCCCGGCTGGTACCGGGTTTTGATCTGGTATCGGCATGGCTCGATCTGCCGGCGCGCATCTCAGCGGCAGACATCGTCATCACTGGCGAAGGCTGTTTCGATGAAAGCTCGCTCTCTGGCAAGGGCCCCGGCGCCGTCGCGACAAAGGCGCGAACGCTCGGCAAGACAACCCATGTCTTTGCCGGAAGACTCGGGGTGACCCAGCCAAGCGATGGCTGGCATCTTCGCGCCATCACGCCGATTGGTTATCCCTTGGAACAGGCGGAACGTGAAGCTCCTGAGCTGCTCGTTCGCAGCATTCAAGCCGCGTTCTAACGAGCCAACGGCAGGTCGCGCGATTCCGTTCGCCGCATTGTCACGCCATCAACCTTGCGCCCCGGCGAACGCGACGGCCGTTCAGAACTGGTTCCGACTCGACGCGCGGTTTCTTCCCGGCACAGTGATTGTCCCCATGGCCGTGTCGTCCCGACCGCGCGTGTTCTCCTTCCTGAGTGCGATCTTGTCGCTGTTGTTCGGTTTTCTCGGTTGTTCGTCGGCGGCGTCGCGCCCGCCGCCCCCGGCCACCGCCAACCGGGCCACACCTGCCGCCGTTGTGAAACCACCGCCGCCCTCCGCCCCGGCGGTGCAACCGGCGGTCATTTTCCCGGTGATGTTGGGCATCGACGTGCTGGAGAGCGAGGGTTTCGCCGCCGTCAAGGGCAAGCGCATCGGCCTGCTCACCCATTCAGCCGGCGTGAACCGCCGGGGCGTGAGCACCATCGACGTGCTGCGCCGCGCGCCCGGCCTCAAGCTGGTGGCGCTCTTCGGGGTGGAGCACGGTCTCTATGGCGACCTGCCGGCCGAAAAGAATTATCCCGATCACATCGACCGGCGCACCGGCTTGCAGGTGTTCTCCCTCTACAGCGGCAGGACTCGCAAGCCCACCAAAGCGCAGCTCAAAGGCCTGGATGCGCTCGTGATCGATCTGCAGGACATCGGCGTGCGTTCGTACACCTACGTCAGCGCCATGAAGCTGGCGATGGAGGCGTGCTTTGAAAACGGAGTCGAGGTCATCGTGCTCGACCGGCCCAATCCCATGGGCGGCCTCAAGGTTGACGGCCCATCGCTCGACGCCGAGTGGGTGAGCTACGTGGGCGCGTTCCGCGTGCCCTACGTACACGGCCTGACGATCGGCGAACTCGCCCTCATGGCGGCCAAGGCGCCCGGCGTGCTCGCGGTGTCGGATGCGGTGCGCCAGAGGGGCCGTCTTACCATCGTGCCCATGCGCGGCTGGCGGCGGGCGATGCGCTGGCCCGAGACCGGGCTGACCTTCATTCCCACCTCGCCCTACGTGCCGGATTTCGCCGCGTGCATGGGATACGCCATGACCGGCCTCGGGTGTTATCTCGGCGGCTTCCGCCACGGCATTGGCGATCAATACCCTTTTCGCGGTTTATCGCATTTGACGGTCAAGAGCGAGATTCTCGAGCGCGAGCTGGTCGCACTCCATCTCCCCGGCCTGCAGTTTCGCCGGGTGTCTGTGCCCGGCAAGAACGGCAAGCCCACCACCGGGATCTATATCGAAGTCGTAGACTGGGACGCCTGGCATCCCACCGCGCTCAGTTTCCATCTCATGAAGCTGGCGTGCAAGCTTGAGCCCCGAAACCCTTTTGCCACCGCGTCCCTGGCCGATGCCAGCGGTTATCTCCGTCACATGGGATCAACCGCGTTCTTCAACGCCCTCAAGCGCGACGGCGCCAAAGTCGATGTCGAGAGCTTCCTCGCCGACTGGCGCAGGCGGGCGCAGATCTATCAACAACAGATTCGGCGCTATTGGCTCTATTCCGAATGAAGCGTGCGACCGGCATACGGTCTGACAAGAAATCGATCCGATCGATGTCTTCCAGATGCCGTTCCAACATTGAAGTGGAGAAGCGTTCACACCGCGGACCATCACTCCGGATGGTTGTGCTGGTCATGCCCACCTTCGTGGCCCCCTTCTGCTTGTCCGCTCCCGCGGATGTGGCGCCGCCTCGCGTGTTCTCGCTGTCCGCGCACAGCCTTGCCGCCGCCCACGCACGCTTCGCCCAAG
>JBGOXZ010000038.1:0-12676 GCA_041479395.1 Opitutaceae bacterium | reverse complement strand
CGAGGCCCACGCGGGCCATCAAGTCGCGCGCCGCGGCCACGCCGTCGCGGCCGCCGTCCGCCCCGGGCGCCGTTGAAGCGCGCAGTTCGAGCGGCACGAGGACGTTCTCCAGCGCGGTGAGGGTCGGGATGAGCTGGAAGTTCTGGAACACAAAGCCGACGCAGTCGTTGCGCACGAGGGCGCGCTCGTCCTCCGTCAGGCGGCCGAGTTCGGTGCCGTTGAGCGTGACCGCGCCCGCCGTCGGCTGATCCAGGCCGGCGCACAGGCCCAGCAGGGTCGTCTTGCCGCTGCCGGAGGGTCCGACCACGGCAAGCATGGCGCCGGCCTCGACGCTGAAGGTCACGTCCCGCAGCACCGTGAGCGGACCCGCCGCCGTGGCATAGGTCTTGGTGAGCCGCTCGACTTTCAGCATGATTTGTCCACTCATTGAAGCCACCACGAAACACCCAAAGCTCACGAAAATCGAGCCGATGACGACGTACCGGGTTGTCCCCCGCCGCCCGTCTCAGAACCGGGGGCGGCTCCCCGGGGCAGGCCCGATGCGACGTTTGCTCCATCGGTGTCTGCCCTTCGTGCACCTCGCGTGCTTCGCGGCGGCAGCCTGCGCGGCGGAGGAAAAGACCCTGCTTTTTTTTGGCGACAGTCTCACTGCCGGCGCCGGGCTCGAGGACCCGCTGGCCCAGGCCTTCCCGGCGCTCATCGAGAAAAAGATCCATGATGCCGGCCTGGCCTGGCGCGTGGTCAACGCCGGACTCAGCGGCGAAACGAGCGCCGGCGGATTGCGCCGGGTTGACTGGATCCTGCGCCAGCGCGTCGACGTGTTTGTGCTCGAACTCGGCGGCAACGACGGCCTGCGTGGACTGCCGCCCGAGGCCACGCGCGCCAACCTGCAGGCGATCATCGACCGGGTGCGCGCCAAAAGCCCCGCCACGAAGATCGTCCTGGCGGGCATCGCCGCTCCGCCCAACATGGGCGCGGACTTCACGCGCGTCTTTGCCGCCATCTTTCCCGAGCTCGCCGCAAAAAACGACGCGGTGCTCATCCCCTTCCTGCTGGAAGGCGTGGCCGGTCGCCCGGAGTTCAACCAGCCTGATGGCATCCACCCGACCGACAAAGGTCATGGCCTCGTGGCGGAAACCGTCTGGAAGAAATTGCGACCTCTCTTGTGATCCTCCCCGAGACGATGCGGCCCTGGCGCACGGGCGCCGCATCTCGCCCGCCGCACGCCGGACCCACGACCGCAAACTCCGATGCGCAGATGCGAGCCGGCACCGGTTCACCGAGATCCGTTTTCCGGGCATTCGCGGAGCTCCATCCGATCCGCAAATGGGTGGACGGAGAGGGAATAATCACTTGCGACCGATGACGGGCTGCGCTAATGGCCAGTGCATGTCCCCGCGCTGGCATGTCGCCTTGTTTGTGGCCGTGTTTTGCGCCGCCTGCGCTGCATCCGGTTTCGCCCAAGTCATCGTCTGGACAGGCGTCGGGGCCAATGACAACTGGACCAATGGTGCCAACTGGCAGGGCGGCATCGCGCCGCCCAGCAATGCTGACGTGCTCATCAGCTCGATGCGGCGGTACCTCGTGAACCTCGCCCCCTCGCGGTTGGTCAACTCCCTCACGACTGACGGTGAATACCACGAGTTTGACACCGGCAGTGGCGCCACGCTGACCATCGGCGCGGGAGGCCTGACGAACAACGGCAACACCGCGCGCTTCGACTTCTCCCTCACCATCACTCTGGGTGCGCCGCAAACCTGGTTCGTCAACGGCAACTTCGCCACGGGTAACCGCTATGGTGAAGTGCAGGTCGATGGCGCTCTCACCGGCAGCAATCTCACAAAGACCGGCGCAGGCCGGCTCATCCTCAATGGCAACAACAGCCTGAGCGGCACCTTCACGCTCAACCAGGGTTATCTCCGGCTCGGCCATAACAACGCACTCGGCAGCGCCACGCTCAACGTGAGCGACAGCGGCCGCGGTTCGTACATCGAGAGCTCCGCCGGTGATCGCACCATCGCCAACGCTGTTCAGGTCAATTCCGCTTTCCAGCTGAACACGGACAAAGGCGGCTTCACCTTTTCCGGTCCGGTCACGCTCCTGACCTCACCGACGATCTCCCTCTTCGGCTCCTCTCCCGTCATTCTCTCCGGCGCGCTGGGCGAGTCTGGCGGCAGCCGGTCCGTCACCCTCGCAGGAAGCGGCAAACTGATCGTGCAGGGCACGGTCGGCACGACGGGCGGGCTGAACGTCACCGGCGGCCAGTTGATCTTTGCCCCGGGGGCTGCCGCGCCCGCCACCGGATCCCTGACCGCAACCGACCCGGGCTACATCGGGATCAACCTTACCACCGGCGTTCAGGCCAATTTTATCGACCGGTTTGCCAAATCCACGTCGAGCGGCGCGCTCGGTTTCGAGGGAGACGGCACCATTGCCGAGGGGATCGATCTCACCGGCTTCAATGCCAGCGCCCGGCTGGGTTCGAGCACCACCGCCGCGCTGCGGGGCGCGATCACGCCGCAGGGCACGAGCTACAACTTTGGCGGCGGCGGCGGTCTCTTGAAAATTGGCAGCAACTTGGGTGACGGCGCCGGTGTGCGCAGTCTCTCGCTCCTATCGTCCGCGGATGCACCACTCTCACTTGTGCTCGCCGGCAGCAACAATTACTCCGGTGGCACCACCGTCAACACCTCGGCCTTGCGCTTCGCCGACGCCGGCGCCCTCCCCTCGACCGGCCAGATCACCATCAACAACCGCAGCTATCTCGGATTCGATTACCGTCAGGACCTCACTGCGCTGAGTTCGCGGATCACCAACTTCGGCACGCTCGTCCTCGGCTTCGATTCGCCCGGTGCACCGGTTACCGTCTCAACCCCCATTGACCTCTCGTCGTTCGCCGCCAGCACGCCGTATCTCGGCACGAGCACCGCGCTGACCCTGTCCGGCGCCATCACGCCCGCCGGGGGCGCGAGCGCCGCGCGGCAATTTGCCGCGGTGAAAGGCGGCGACTTGACGGTTGCCAGCGCCCTGACCGGTACCTCAGGAGTTACGGTGGGTGTCCCATACAGCTTCACGGGAGATGCCTTCGCCAATGGCTACGTCGGCGGCACGCCCAGCACTGTAAGGCTGACGGGGGCCAACACCTATACCGGCGGCACCACGCTGCAGAGCGGCCGTCTCGAGCTCGGCAACGCCGGCGCCCTCGGCACGGGGACGCTCACCGTCTATAACGCGACCCTCGCCACCACCACCACCACCACCGCCACCGCCGCCGGCTTCACCATCGCCAATCCCATCGTCAATCAAACCAACGGTGATGATGACGGCTTTCATTTGGATGGCGTGCACAGCTTCACCCTTTCCGGCGGCATCACCGGCCACGGCACGCTGTACAAGGACGGCGCCGGCACCATCTCGCTCACCGGCCCCGTCAATCTGCCGAACTTCGTGAGCGAAGTCACCTACCGCAGCGACGTGCGGGTGCGCCAGGGCACGCTGGACATCGCCAACACGTTCACGATCGGCGGACAATTGGACCTCTTTGACGGCACCACCGTCAACTTCGGCCCGTCCGTCGCGGCGAGCGTCGGCGAGCTGAGAACCGACAACGCGCCGGGCGGAAACGGCGTCATCGACCTCGGCGCCGGGTCCACGCTGACCATCAATTCAATCAGCGGGAATAACAACCCTTACTTCAGCGGCGTGATCACCGGGAGCGGCAGGATCGTCAAGGCGGGCAGCGGCATCCAATACCTGGGCGGGTTGCCCGGACCGAGCACCAGCAACTACTCCGGCGGCACGACCATCACGGGCGGCGCCATCTTTGCCTTGAGCAACGGCGCGCTCGGCACCGGCCCGGTCACCCTCAATGCCGCGATCCCCACCGAAGGCGGGCTCGGTGTCTATAACGGCGTCACCCTCACCAATCCCCTGACCTTCACCAGTGGCATTCTGGGCGGCTACGGCACCTTCGCGCCCCCCGGCGGCGTCACCGTCGGCGCTTCGCGGATCCTCTGGCCCGGGAACATGTTCGATTCCGACCCCGTTGGCACCCTCGGCTTCGGCACCGGCCTGACGCTCGCGACCGGCGGCACCTACCGGTGGGAGATCACCAATGCCATCGGCAGCCCGGGCATCAACTGGGACCGGCTCCTCGTCACCGGCTCGCTCACCATCACCTCGACCTCCGTCGGACCGTTCGTGATTCAGATCGCCAGCGCTGATCCGACCTACCGCCGAGGTTCCGGGGAATCCGTGAGCGGCGGCACCCCGCCGCCGTACGTGCTGCTCGATTTCAACAACACCCTGCCCTACAGCTGGGTCATCGCTTCGGCCACCGGCATCACGGGATTTGATCCGAATGCATTCACGTTCGATGCCACCGGCTTCAGTCATTCGCTCGGAATCGGTTCGTTCTTCCTCTCGCAATCCGGCAACGATCTCCTGCTCAACTTCACACCCGTGCCCGAGCCCTCGACGTACGCGTTGATGGGAACGGGGCTGCTGGTCCTTTTAGCCCGCGGCCTTCGCCGCCGGCGCGGTTGAGAGGCCTCGTTCGGCCATCAATACGAAGCCTCGCGCTTGAAGGCGCGGACTCAGCGGTCGTATTAGGGCTTCCTTCTCTTCTTCGGCTGCGGGCTGACGCCCAACCGAGGATCCCGGCGTTTCGCCAGTGCGACGAGGCGTTCGGCCACGCCCTCGAAGCGATCCGCGCTCTCCGGCAAATACAGCCACTTCGGCAGGACCGGGTGCGGCGCCAGCTCGGGAAACTCCGCCAGCAGCGACGCGTGATGGACGCGCTCCGTGCAGGCGAGCACGCCGCGCCATGGCTCCTCCCCGGCCGTGAAGTAGAGCATCAGCCTGCCGTCGAGATAGACGCTCTTGCCGCCGAACATCGGCCGCAGCAGGAACGTGGGATCATCTTCCAGCGGCTCCCACAGCCACTGGTAGGGATGCACCCGCCGCGTCTTTCCCATCGGTGTTTCGCGCATGGTTGCGTTTGAGTCGTAAATGAAAGCCCAGTACCCTAACCACCGGTTTTCAATCGGCAAATTTCCGGAGTTTGGCTTTTCGCGGCGCGGCCCACATTGACAAGGACCGAGGTGCGCTTCCGACCTCTGACTTCTGACCTTCGTTCTCTGACCTGCTGCTATCCCTGTGACGGCAGGATGGTCTCGGCGCGTTTGACCAGCGAGATGAACTCGCCGCGATAGCCGCTGGCATCAGTGCTCACGCCCGACTCGGCCCAGCGCAGCACCTCGGCCAGCGTCGCCGCGCCCTTGTGCGGCGAGTCGCGCAGCACCATGCCGAAGCCGCCCACCGCCGCCGCGAACTTGAAGTCCACGCTCGCGTCGGCAAACGCCGCGCCCGTGTCGGTGAGCGGGAACTCCAGCAGCTTGCTCGCGTCGCCGTCCGGCGCCTTGTAACGCACCTTGACCGTCAGCAATTCATTCGAGGCGGGCAGCGCCCTTGGGCGCGATGCATCGCCCGCGAGCGGGCTTCCTGCGGTTTTCTGGTACTTGAGCGGATCGACGGTCGATTCCGGCTTCCACTCCACGCCGGCGGGCACGATTTCGTAGAGGGCCGTCACGGTGTGGCCCGCGCCGATATCGCCGGCGTCGATCTTGTCATTATTGAAGTCCTCCTTCTTGAGCAGACGATTTTCGTAGCCGATGAGGCGGTAGGCCTGCACCTTCGCGGGGTTGAACTCGACCTGCACCTTCACGTCCTTGGCGATGGTGACGAGCGTGCCGTTGACCTGCTCGGCGAGCACCTTGCGGGCCTCGCGCGGCGAGTCGATGTAGGCGTAAGCGCCGTTGCCCTTGTCGGCGAGCTCCTCGAGCGTGGCGTCCTTGTAGTTGCCCATGCCGAAACCGAGGGCGGTGAGGAACACGCCGCTCTTCGCCTTCTCCTGGATCAGGCGCACGAGATCGCCGCGATCGGTCACGCCCATGTTGAAATCGCCGTCGGTGGCGAGGATGACGCGGTTGACGCCGCCCCCGACGAAGTTGGCTTTGGCGACGTCGTAGGCGAGCTGGATGCCCATGGCGCCGTTGGTCGTGCCGCCGGCCTGGAGACGGTCGAGTGCGTCGAGGATCTCCTGCTTGTGGCTCACGGGCGTGGAGGGCAACGCCAAGCCGGATGCGCCGGCGTACACGGCGATGGCCACGTGGTCCTCGGGCTTCAGCTTCTCAACCAGCATCCGCAGTGACTCCTTTACGAGCGGGAGCTTGTTGGGCTCGTTCATCGAGCCCGAGACGTCGACCAGGAAGACCAGGTTGGCAGCGGCGCGGTCGGCCGTGGAAAGTTCGCGGCCTTTCAGGCCAATGCGCACGAGCCGGTGAGTCGGAGCCCACGGCGCGGACGCAATCTCGAGCGAGGCGGCGAAGGGCGCGGGATCGGCGGCGCGCGGCGCAGCGTAGTCGTAGGTGAAATAATTGACCAGCTCCTCGATGCGCACCGCGTCGCGCGGCGGGCGCCGGCCGCTGACCAAAAAACGGCGCACATTGGCGTAGCTGGCGGTGTCGACATCGACGGAAAAGGTCGAGAGGGGATTCTGCGCAGCGGCGAGAAAGTCGTTGTCGGCGACATAGTCGTAGGCCTCAGTGTTGAAATCGGCTCGCGGCCCCGACAAGTGTAGGTACCGCTTCGCTTCCAGGTCCCGCACCTGCTGCTCGAAGTCCCGCGCCTGCTGTTCGAAGTTTTTCGGCTCATTGATATAGCCCTGTCGCCCGCCCGCCGTCAGCGGCACCGACTCAGGCGCCACCCCAGAAGAAGGGGCGCCTGCATACTTTTGCAATGATCCGACGACGCCCGCGTCGTAATTGACGGCGCCCAAAGATGCCGTCCCAAGGGTAGCTGCGGCGGGCGCGTTGGAGGAATCAGCCAACACTGCCTTGTCGCGGGTGCCGGTGCGGGAGGTGGCCGCATAATATTGCGGAAGCGCGAGGGTCTCATCTTTCCCGCGGGCCGCGGCCGGGGGCGGATTGGGGACCACCACGCCGAGCTGATCCGCTGCCGTGGCCGGCGTCGGCTGCGTCTGGCTTTTGCCCGCCGCCTCCGTTTTTGGAAACTGAATATCGATGTGGTTGGAGGGCTGCGCCGCACCAACAAACGCTTCCGCGACCACGGGCTTTTTTTCGGCCATCTGTCCGGTGAGCGCCGTGGCCTTCTGCTTCGCGTCATTCTCCGCCAGCGGCAGGTCGCGCAGGGCGAGGATGACGGCGACACACGCTGCCGCCCCCAGCGCGGCCACGGCCCAGTAGGGAAAACGGAAGATCCGGGACGGACGGACGGTGTGATAAGATCCGAGGGGCACCGGCGCGGATTCCGGCAGCGGTTCGGCCGCGAGCGCGGCGGTGAGCCGGCCGGCCGTGGCGCGGATTTCCTCCACGGCGGCCTGCAGCGCCGGGTTGGCGGCCACCGCCGCTTCGATCTGGTCGCGTTCCTCGCCTTCGAGTTCGCCCAAGGCGTAGGCGGTCAGGCGCGGATCATCGGAAAGAATCTTGGAATCGTTCATCGCTTGGTCCTTGTTGGTTTCGGGTTCTGCCGCTCGGTTTTCATCTGTACTCTCGCTCCCTCCGCTTACTTCGCCTCCGCCGCCCACTCGCGCCGCAGCGTCTTGATGGCGGTGTGGATCAGAAACCCCACGTTGCTGACCGAGAGCTCCGTGATGCGGCTGATTTCCTTGTAGCTGAAACCGTTTTGAAACTTCAGCCGGATGACCTCCTGCTGGTTCGGCGGCAGGCGGTCGATGAGGCGCAGGACCGAGGCGTTTGTCTCCTCGGCTTCGAGCGCGGCGCCGGGCCGCGGCTCCATGGCCACGACGCGCTCGGTCGCCCCTTCATCGAATCGTATCATGCGACCCTCCTTGCGGTTGATGTCAAACGCGCGGTTGCGACACACCGTGAAGAGCCATTCCGCCATATGGCTGTCGATCCCGGCCTGCCGGGACTGGGCCAGGAGGCGAACAAACGTGTCCTGCACCACGTCGCGCGCCCGGTCGGGATCGTTGACCAGACGCGTGGCATAACGCAGAAGCGAAGCCTGGTATTGCTCGACGGCGGTGCGCACAAACGCGGCGTTATCATGGGAGCGGGCGGACGGTGATGGGTCCGGGTTCACGGGCTGTTGCCTCCTCATACCACGCGCGGATGACACCTTTCTTAGAAACAATCGACCAAGGAAGGTTCTGCGCGGGCGATGGCAGGGCGGCGACCCAAAAACAGCCCTTGGCAGAAGGCGCGGCCCGTGCTTCATTTCGCGCCGGTCATGATGCGTCCTGACAACGTTTCCGGCGTCCGTTCTCTGCTCTCTGCTCCCTGGCCTCCGGTCGTTGTCCTCTGTCTTCTGGCCTCGGTCCTCTGGGTCACCGGCTGCGCCCGCCGCGAGACCCCGGTCGAAGCCGGCATCCGCGATCAGGTGCTGTACCTCGGCAACGGCTCCGAGCCGCGCGACCTCGATCCGCACGTCGTGGTCTCGTTCAACGATTTCAACATTGTGCTCGCGCTGTTTGAGGGCCTGACGGGCGTGGACGAGCGCACATCGCTGCCCATCCCCGCCCTGGCCGAGCGCTGGGAGACCTCTCCTGACGGACTGGTCTGGCGCTTTCACCTGCGGCATGACGCCCGCTGGAGCAACGGCGACGCGCTCACCGCACAGGACTTCGTCTTCGGGATTCACCGTGCCCTGTCGCCCTTGCTCGCGTCGGAGTATGCCTACGTGCTCTACCCGCTGAAGAACGCCGAGGCCTTCAACGCGGGGCGGGTGACCGACTTCTCGCAGGTCGGCGTGCGTGCCACCGACAACTACACCCTGGAGTTCACGCTGGAGCGGCCCGCCCCGTACCTCGCGGCGGCGGCCACCCTGCCCGCGTGGTTCCCGGTCCATCGAGCCAGCATCGAAAAACTCGGCCGGTTTGATGATCGCTCCGTACCCTGGACGCGACCGGAGCATATGGTGTGCAGCGGCCCGTTCATGCTGCAGGAGTGGTCGCCCAATAACCGCGTCATCGTCGTGCGCAATCCACATTACTGGGACGCGCAGCACGTCCGGCTGCACCGCATGGTCTTCTATCCCATCGAGAACGCCTCCACGCAGGAGGCCGCGTTCCGCGCCGGCCAGCTGCACCTCACCTCCGACGTGCCGCTGTCGAAGATCGCCGCCTACCGCCGGGACCATCCCGCGGTCCTGCGGATCGATCCGTTTCTCGACACCGCGTTCATGCGTTTCAACACCAAGCGGGCACCCTTCAACGACCGGCGCGTGCGCCAGGCGCTCGCGCGCGCCCTCGACCGCCCCGCCATGGTCCGGGACGTCCTGCTCGGCGGCCAGCAACCCGCGTATTGCCTGACGCCACCCAATACCGCCGGCTACACCGCCCGCGCCGCCATTCCGGACGATTTCGCCTCGGCCCGGCGGCTGCTCGCCGATGCGGGCTATCCCGGCGGCCGCGGCCTTCCGAAGATCGAGATCCAGTTCGCCACCCTCGAGCTCAACCAGCGGCTGTTCGAGGCCATCCAGCAGATGTGGCGGCGCGAACTCGGCATCGAAGTCACCCTCGCCAACAAGGAACAGCGCGTGTGGCTCAACGACGAGCGCCAGCTCAATTACGACATCTCCTATGCTCACTGGATCGGCGACTATGTCGATCCAAGCACCTACCTGGAACTGTTCACTTCGGATGGTGGGAACAACTCCACTGGCTGGGCCAACACCAGTTACGACCGGCTGGTCAAGGCGGCCGGCGCGGAGCAGGACCCGCCGCGCCGCAACGAGATCTATCAGCAAGCCGAGGCGATCCTGATGGACGAAGCGCCGATCATTCCGCTTTTTTTCAACACGCGGGTCTTCCTGTGCCATCCGGCGGTCAGGAACTGGCAGCCAGCGCTGCTCGGCATCCACCAGTACAAGAACGTCTATCTGGAAAAGTAACGAGCCGGATGCCCAAGGGCGGCGGACCCGCCTCGCCGCGCGCCATGTTGCCCGTCCCGCCGCGATCCGCTCTGCGCCCTTGTGCCGATGCGGTTTGCGCGTAATCCTTTCGCCCATGCAACTCCGCTGGCGGCTCTTCCCACTCTGCCTTCTGCTCGCGCTCGCGCTGCCCGCCCCGGGGCGTGCCGCCAGCCTCGAGATCGCGCGGGTGTTCACCGGCTGGCGCGACGCCGCGTCCTTTCAACGCGTGACCGAATATCTCGACGGCCGGGAGAGCACCGGCGGCATCA
Source organism: Opitutaceae bacterium (assembly GCA_041479395.1). GTDB lineage: Bacteria > Verrucomicrobiota > Verrucomicrobiia > Opitutales > Opitutaceae > Fen-1467. The sequence continues at coordinate 2,453 of JBGOXZ010000038.1, read as the reverse complement.
CCGTGCTGCGCTCGCGGCCCGGCGCGCGCGCCGGTTATTACTGGCTGGTGCGGCTGAAGAACGGGGGCGCGTCTCTCCCCGGGGCGAAGTTCGAGCTGCAGGTGATCACCCCGGCCGCACCCGAGCCGAAAACGTTCACGTTCTCCGCCGACATCCCCGCGGGCAGCCCGCTCTACCAACTCGGCCTCACCGGCGCCGACTGGCCGGGTCCCAAAGCCCGACCGGTCGCGTGGCACCTGCAGGTGTTTGCCGCCGACGGCACGACCCTGATCGCGAAGGAGAGCTTCCTCTGGGAAATGCCGGAAAAACACTGAGTCCGAAGTCCGGTGTTCAGGATCCGGGGCTCAGGGCCGCAGCGTTTGCCCCTCAGACGCGCCGTGTCCCGATCGCCCCCGCCCTTGGGCCCTGAACTTGGAACCCCGCACCCGCGCGGAGCGTGCCACCGTTCTACACGCCCCGCGGCACGACGCTGCCGAGCACGGCGAAGAAGTGGCAGACGCTGCCGGCGAGCACGAACAGGTGCCACACCGCGTGGTGATAGGGCAGACGCTTCCACATGTAGAACACCGTGCCCGCCGAATAGGCCGCGCCGCCGGCGACCAGCATCATCAGGCTGCCGTGCGGCAGCGCCTCCACCAGCGGTTTGAACGCAATGAGCACAAGCCAGCCCATGAAGAGATAGATGAGCGTCGACATCACCCGGAACCGGCCGGTCAGGAATAATTTCAGCACAATGCCCGCCACGGCCAGCGCCCAGACCACACCGAACAGGCTCCAGCCCCATGGCCCGCGCAGATTGACCAGCGTGAACGGCGTGTAAGTGCCCGCGATCAGCAGGAAGATCGCCCCATGGTCGAGCACGCGCCACGACCGTTTTGGCCGTGGCGCCCGCAGCGCGTGGTATAGCGTTGAGGCCGCGTAGAGCAACACCAGCGAAGCGCCAAACACCGCGCAGCCCACCACCGTCCACGCGTCGCCGTGCAGCGCCGCCAACGTCACCAGCACGCCCAGGCCCGCGATGCTCAAGGCCACGCCAAGGCCGTGCGTCAGGCTGTTGGCGATCTCCTCGCCGCGGGTGCAGGTGACAGGCTTCAATTGCACCCGGACAGGCATACGCCATAGACCCGGATGCAGGCAAGAAGTTCGCCGCGGAGCGGAGCGAACCCGGAGCCGGCGATTTCACGCCACGCGCGGCCGGCGCTGCGCCAGCGCTGAAGTCATGGACCAGGCTGCGCATGGCTGCACCTGTCACCGGCTGGCACGGCGAATCGAACGAGGAATCTCGCAGGTAGCGGAAAGACGTCTCTGCTGCCCGGACAGTCACCATGAAATGCCATTAGATTCTTGCATGCCCGCTCCGCAGTGTCCTCCAAAACAGGGACATCTGGCCGCGGTCCCGGCTTCCGGCATTGCCATCGCCCGACTTCTGCGCGTGATGTTGCCGACGCTTCACGATGTCTTCCTTCCTGGTCTGGTCAGACTGGCAGCCACTTTCCCTGCCGGAGCCACTCGCGCCCGCCGTGCTCGCCGAGGTGCTCGACGGCGGCCAGGCCTTCCGCTGGACCCGCACCCCCGACGGCATCTGGCAGGGCGCCTGGTCTGATTGCGTGGCGCGCCTCAGGCCTGCCGAGCCGGGTGGACTGCTGTGGTCCGCGCCGCAGGGTCTCGCCGACGCGGTTGCGCAGGAGCTGCCGCAGTATTTCGCGGCGACGGTCAACTTTGCCCAGCTGACCGACGGCCTGCCCTGGCGGAGCGATCCGCACCTGGCCCGCTGTCTTGCTGCGTTCCGCGGGCTGCGCCTGCTGCGGCAGCCGTTGGGCGAAACGCTGCTCTGCTTTCTCTGCAGCGCCACCAAGCAGATCGTCCAGATCCGGCAGATGGTCGAGTTGCTCGCCCAGCGGCACGGCCGCGAAATCGTTTCCGGGATCCACCGCCTTCCCACGTGGGCCGAACTCGCCGCGGTGGGCGAGGACGACCTGCGGGCCTGTCTGCTCGGCTTCCGCGCGCGCTACGTGAAGCAGACCGCCCAGTTCCTGGCCGATCGGAGTAACTGGCTGGACCAGATCGAGAAGCTGTCCTATGCCGAGGCCAAGGAGCGGCTGCGCGAGCTGCCCGGCGTGGGCGAGAAAGTGGCCGATTGCGTCCTGCTGTTCGGCGCCGGCCGGCTCGAGGCATTTCCGGTCGACGTTTGGATCATCAAGGCGATGGAGACGCGCTATGGTCTGGAAGGCTGGACTCCGCAGCAAATCGCGCAGTTTGGCCGCGTGCATTTCGGCCCGGGCGCCGGGCTCGCGCAGCAATTCCTCTTTGCGTGGGAAAGAGCGCAGGGCGGCAAGCCGCGTGCCGCCGTGTAGGAGCACACCCGCGGTTTCCATTCCACGCGCAGAGCTGTTCAAGCTTGAACAGCTCTGCGCATGCTACGACGAGCCCCCGCGTGTGATCTAAAGTCCCTT
>JBGOXZ010000037.1:0-12815 GCA_041479395.1 Opitutaceae bacterium | reverse complement strand
ATGGCGTCCACCGGCAGCCGCATGGAGCGGTCGAACTCCAGCGCCACCACGCGCCCATCCTGGATCCCCACCAGCACCGGATAGAGCGAATAGCTCGGCAGGGTGAAGCCCGCCGGGGATTCCGGCGCGCAAAAACAGCGCGTGAGAAGATTGAGGACATCGTCCGCCCCGTTGCCGATAAACACATGATCCGCCTTGAGCCCGTGCAGGCGGGCGACGGCCTCGCGCAACGGGGTGCTCGCAGGATTCGGATAGAGACGCAGCGAGGCCCCGTCTGCACCAATCTCGCGGCGCAGCGTCTCCACGACCCGCGGACTGGGCGGGTAAGGACTCTCATTGGTGTTGAGTTTGATCCAGCCCGGTTCGCCGGGCTGGAGGCCGGGCGTGTAGGCTTGGAGCGCGGCCACATGGGGCAGCGCCAGATCTTGAATCTCAGATTTCAAATCGTGCGAGGACATTGGGTTTCAGGTAGGAAGGTCGCTTGCGACCGATTCTGCTGTACAGCAGAACGCTCGCAAGCGGGCCTCCTACGGGTTCCTGATCTCCATCGAACGGCCGTGGGCGTCGAGCTGCTCCATCGCGGCAAAGGCGGCTACGACCGGCGCCGCCCGTCGCAGACTGCCGCGCCGGTAGTGCAGGAGGCTCGTGCGGCGCAGGAAGTCGGCCACGCGCAAGCCGCTGGAGAAACGACCGCTGCGGCCGGTGGGCAGCACATGGCTGGGTCCGGCGGTGAAATCCCCGAGCGCCGTGGGCGTGTCGTTGCCGATCATAATGGCGCCGGCAGTGGTGATCTTTTTGCTCAGACGGGAGACCGCGCGGTCGGCCACGAGCAACTCCAGGTGTTCCGGCGCGACGTAGTTGGCCACCGCCGCAGCCTGGCCGAGCGTCTTCACCTCGACGGCGAGAAAACCGCGGGCCAGCACCCGGCGGATGACGCCGGCACGCGCGAGGCCTCCGACCTGCGCCATGAGTTCGGTGGTGACGGCGTCGAGCATGCGCCGCGACGTGGCCACCAGATAGATCTTCTCCTGGCCCGAGCCGTGCTCCGCTTGGGCCAGCAGATCGGCCGCCGCGTAATCCGGCCGCGCGCTCTCGTCCGCGATGACCATGAGTTCACTGGGGCCAGGCAGCCCGCCCACGCCGACGGTGCCGAAGACCTGCCGCATGGCCTCGCACACCCAGGCGTTGCTGGGCCCGAAGATCTTATCCACCGCCGGGATGGTCCGGGTGCCGTAGGCCATCGCACCCACGCCGTACACCCCGCCGACGCGGTAGACTTCGGTGACGCCGCACAGGTGCAGCACGGCCAGCAGGCCGGCGGCCACGCGCCCCTCGCGGTTGCAGGGCGTGAAAACGGCAATCTCCGGCACACCGGCAATCTGTGCGAGCGTGACGGTCATCACCACCGTGGACACCAGCGGCACCTGCCCACCGGGGATGTTGATACCGATGCGGCGAATCGGGTCGTACTTCTCGCCCACCTGCGCGCCTTGGTGGTTGCGGTCCATCCAATCACCCGGCACCGCCCGGCGGTTGTAGGCCAGCACATTGGCGCGGGCGAGGAGGATGGCGGTGCGATCCCGCACCGAAAGCTTCTTGGCGGCACGGATGATCTCGGCCGGCTTTACCCGAAACTGGTCGGGTGTGAGCCTGGCACCGTCGATGCGCGCGGCGTGGTGAACGATGGCAGCGTCGCCGCGCCGGCGGACATCAGCGAGAATGGCAGCGACCGTCGCCTGCATCCGGCGCGACGGTGTGGCCCCCTGGCAGAAAACAGCCAGTTGGAAAGAAAAGTCACGGGAACCGTAGCGGATCGTGCGCATGGAAGGGAGACCGCTACGCGGTCTGCGGCCCCGCGTCAAAGCGTTTGGGTGCGGCGTCCATGCCGATGCTGCCTGCGGGCTGCGCCGACCCGGCGGATGCCGGGCAACACCATATCGCGGTGGACGGATTCATCCGGCAGCCCGGCGCGGACAGGGAGGCGGCGCTGGCTGACTCGAGCGGGCGACACGTTCCTCAATGCGCCACGGGTGGAGGAGGCGTCGACTGTTGCGCGGGAGGCGTCCGCTGCGGCGGAGCCGGCGGACTCAGCGGCGGCACCGCGAAAAAACCCTCCGGGAAGACATCGTTGAGTGTGATCTTGTCGAAAGTGATGATGACGGGGACATCGACGATCCGGCCACCTGCATCGGTGGCTTTGCCGATGGACGTCACCTTTTGAGGAAAGCGCAGGCCATTGACCATGATCTCCCCTTCCTCTTTGATGCGGTCGCCCAAGTTTGTCTCAGTGAGCACGAGCCGGCCGCTGGCCGCATCGAAGTAGCGGTAGAATACGATCTTCGGCTCATGTGTGAAGGCGACCTTGATGGTCGCGCTGCCATCGACCGTGGCCGGCCCGATGATCTTCACGTTGCCGCCACGCTGTTCGATGCCCTTGAAGAAATTCAGGTTTTCCCAGGTGTTAGCCCGCAGGTTCTTGATGACGTCCGGCTGCAGCAGCGTGAGCTGCCAGTTGTTCACATCCTTCATGTCCTGGATGCGCTGCCAGCCGTCGTAATCATCGAGTCCGGTGATCTGGACGGCGTTCGGCGAGGTCCGGATGATGCGCTGCCGGTAGGGCTTCTGGAAGACGATCTCGATGGCAGACTTGACCAGCTTGGGGCCCTCGGGCGTGGACTGCTGGGTTTCAATGGTGCCGACGAAATGCACCGAGTTGACCGCGCTGAGCGTGGCCTCATCGCCGAGGTACGCGCGGGCCTTCGCGATGACCTGCTCGGCTGTCTGCGCCCGGGCGGCGGCCGTGATGCCGCAGGCGCCGGCCAGAGCCACGAGGAGACGAAGCACAGTTGCAACCTTGATCATGATAGTGGGGGTTAGGGAGTGAGACTTGCCGGCGCGCAAAAGGTTCGCAACGGGAAAATCCCCTACTCCCACTCGATGGTGGCGGGCGGCTTGGAACTTATGTCGAGGACCACGCGGCTCACCTCGCGCACCTCGTTGGTGATGCGGCTCGAGAGGCGCTGGAGAAGATCATAGGGCAGGCGCGCCCAGTCGGCCGTCATCGCATCGATGCTTTCGACGATGCGCACCGCGATCACCCAGGCGTAGTTGCGTTCGTCGCCGACCACCCCGACCGATTTCACCGGCAGGAAGACGCAGAAGGACTGCCAGACCTTCCAATACCAGCCCGATCGCATCATTTCCTCCTGAAGGATGGCATCGGCGCGGCGGAGAACGTCGAGCCGGTCGCGCGTGATCTCGCCAAGCACGCGCACGCCGAGGCCGGGACCGGGAAACGGCTGGCGCCAGACGACCGCGCGCGGCAGTCCGAGCCGGGCGCCGACCGCGCGCACCTCGTCCTTGAAGAGTTCGCGCAGCGGCTCGATCAAACGGAGTTTCATGCGCGCGGGCAGGCCGCCGACGTTATGGTGGCTTTTGATCAGCGCCGCGGGATTATTGCCGATGGCCACGCTTTCGATGACGTCCGGATAGAGCGTGCCTTGGGCGAGAAAGTCAGCGTGGCCGATTGATTGCAGCGACTTCTCGAACACCTCAATGAACGTCCGGCCAATGATCTTGCGCTTCTGTTCGGGGTCCGCCGCCCCCCGGAGGCGCCGCAGAAACAGGGCGGAAGCGTCCACCACCCGGAGGTCGATGTGGAAATGCTTCTTGTACAGATCGACGACGGCTTTGCGCTCGCCCAGGCGCAGCAGGCCGTTGTCGACAAACACGCAGGTGAGCTGGCGGCCGACGGCCTTGTGAATGAGCGCGGCGGCGACCGATGAATCGACGCCGCCGCTCAGGCCGAGGATGACGCGCCCCGGACCGACCGTGGTCCGAATGTCCCGCACCGTGTGCGCGATGAAGTCCTTCATCGACCAGTCCTGCCGCGCCCGGCAGATGTCCACCAGGAAATTGCGGATGACCTCGACGCCCCGCTCGGTGTGAAACACCTCGGGGTGAAACTGGATGCCGTAGAAACTCCGCTTTCGATCCTCGATGGCGGCAAACGGCGAATTCTCCGTGACCCCGATGGCTTTGAAGCCGGGCGGAAGCTTGATGACCCTGTCCCCGTGCGAATTCCAGACCCGGAACCGGCGGGGGAGACCGGCGAAGAGCCGGCCGGGCTTTTTGACCGTGAGCGTGCCATGGCCGTATTCGCGGTGGTCGCTCTTGGCGGTCCGGCCGCCCAGCAGATGACCGAAGAGCTGGATGCCATAGCAGATCCCCAGGACGGGCACGCCGAGCTCGAAAATGCCGCGGTCGGGCAGCGGCGCATTCCGGGCGAAGACACTGCTCGGTCCGCCGGAGAGAATGACGCCGATGACACCGTCCGCTTTGAGCCGCGCCGCGGGCGTCGTGTAATGGTAGATCTTCGAGAAAACCTGGCACTCGCGAATGCGGCGCGCGATGACCTGCGTGTACTGGGAGCCGAAATCGAGGACGGAGATGGTCTGTGCCATGTGGAGTTATGACGGCAAGGTTCGCAGCGAAGCAACACCGAATAAGCAGAGAGCAAAGCGCGAACCAGGCGCTGCCGCCACGGGACCGCCGGCGGTGGGTTCCGCGGTTCCGCCCGCTGCGGCCGCATTGACCCGGCGTTCCGACATGCTTGAGAAACGCTTGGCACAGAGCGCCAAGGAGAGTGAAGTGGGCCGACCGGCACGAACTCCTGCCAACTTCAGGCGCAAGCTTGCACACCCCGCCCGCCCGCGAACCGCCGCCCTTCGCCGCACCACGCAAGGCCACCCTCCTTGCGGCTGGCGTCATCGTGTTCGCGGCGGTCGCCGCGTATCATAACAGCTTCTCCGTCCCGTTTGTTTTCGACGACACCCTGGCGATCGCCGGCAATCAGACGATCCGGAACCTCTGGCCGATCTGGCCCGTGCTGTCGCCGCCCGCCACACTGACGGTCGGCGGCCGGCCACTGGCCAACCTATCCCTGGCCGTGAACTACGCGTGGGGAGGCGCGGAGGTCCGGGGGTATCACGTGTTCAATCTGGGCATTCACATTCTGGCTGCGCTGACGCTGTTCGGGATTGTGCGCCGGACCCTGCTGCGGGTCCACCGTAGGCGCCTGCTGGCAGGCGATTCATCATCTGCATCGCGGGCAAGCTCGCTCCCACAGGCGGATGCGTGGCCGCTCGCCTTGGCCACCGCCTTGCTGTGGACCGTGCATCCGCTGCAGACCGAAGCGGTGACCTATCTGGTGCAGCGGACCGAGTCGCTGATGGGACTTTTCTACCTGTTGACCTTGTATGGCTTCATCCGGAGCGTGGAGTCGCGGACGCCGGGCCGCTGGCACGCGCTTTCGGTCGCGGCGTGCCTGCTGGGCATGACGAGCAAGGAGGTGATGGTTTCCGCGCCGATCATGGTGTTGATCTACGATCGCACGTTTGTCAGCGGGTCCTTGCGGGAAGCCTGGCGCCAGCGCCGCCGGCTGTATGCAGGGCTGGGCGTGACCTGGCTCGTGCTGGCCGGCCTCGTCTTCCACACGGGCACCCGCGGCGGCACGGCGGGATATGGCGTCGGTGTTGCGTGGTGGGCTTATGCCTTGAGCCAGCTCCCGGCGATCACGCACTATCTGCAACTGGCGGTGTGGCCGCATCCGCTCGTGCTGGATTACGGCACGGATCTGGCGCAACCGACGGCCGAGATCCTGCCGTTTGCGTTGATCGTGGCGGCGCTGGCTGCAGGCATGGTGATCGCCCTGCGGCGCCAGCCCGCTTTCGGCTATGCGGGAGTCTGGTTTTTCGCGATCCTGGCTCCGACCTCCAGCGTGGTGCCGGTGGCAACGCAGACGATGGCCGAGCATCGCATGTACCTGCCGTTGGCGGCGGCGATCGCCCTCGCGGTGACGGGAATTCATCGCGTAGCGGGGCGGCGAAGCGGAGCGATCTTCCTGGCGCTGGCGATAGGCCTGGGTTGGCTGACCGTGCGGCGCAACGAGGATTATCACAGTGACCTGTCCCTCTGGCGCGACACCGTGGCCAAGTGCCCCCACAACGCCCGCGCACATTTCACCTTGGGAAACGTCCTTTACCGGCTGGATCGCGTGCCGGAGGCGATGCGCCAGTATGAAGCTGCGTTGGACATCGCTCCCAACCATGCGGAGGCCCACAACAGTCTCGGCAACATCCTGGTCCGGCTGGGCCGGCTGCCGGAGGCCATGGCGCACTATGAGCGGGCGCTACAGCTCGAACCGGACTACATTCAGGCGGACTACAACTATGGCAATGCCTTGGTGCAGGCGGGACGGCTGCCGGAGGCGATGTCACATTATCACCAGGCGTTGCGGCTCGATCCTCAAAACGCCGAGGTGCGCAACAATCTCGGGAGCGCGTTGCTTCTCGCGGGCAGGCTGCCGGAGGCGACCGGGCAATTGCAGGAGGCGCTGCGGATCAAGCCCGACTATGCCGAGGCGCATTACAATCTCGCCAACGCGTTGGCGCAGTCCGGACAGCTGCCGGAAGCGATTTCCCATTACGAGCAGGCGCTGCAAATCAAGCCCGACTATATGGAGGCGCGGGAAAATCTCGCGCGGGTACAGGCGTTGCAGCGGGCGGCGCTGCCAAAGAATTGATGCAACCCGCCGGGGCCGGGCTCTGCGTTTTCAAGCGGTCGTCGGGGCGTTTGCGCCGCGGGAGGGCGGCGGTCCGACCCGGAAGCGCGCGGTTCCGAGCGCGAGCAGAACAAGCCCCGTCACCATCATGATCGGCCAGCAGGAGGCGATCTTGGGCGCCCACCGGGACAACGGCCCGGCCCTCCCATCAGCCGTCAGGCTGGGCGCCAGGAACGGCCGCATGCGGGGGTCAAGCAGCAGATCAACCGCGAGCTGGAAATGCGGAAACCGGCTGCGGACCGCCTCGTCGGTTGTCAGGACCGCAGCGTCGCGTGTCTCCATCAACCTGCCGATGCATGCCGCCTGTTTGTCGGCCATGGCGCGATGATAAGCCAGCAGGGGTCGCAGCTCCGCCGGCCGATTCATCTGATACAGCGACGTCCCCATGGAAATCGTCCAGGCCACGGCAAGACCAGCCGCGATCCAGCGCCGCCCCCCCGCTTGCCCCGCAATCAGGCGGGTGATGGCGAGCGCATTGACGAAGACTCCGAGCGTCAAGATGTCGAAGTAGCGAACCGCAATCGAATCGGGGTGGGCACCCCGCCCGTACGCGACAGCCAGGGCCATAAGTGTCACCCACAAACCCAGGGCGAACAAAACACGGCAGGCCTGCCCGGCCGAGCTTGATCGGCACGCCTGCGCGACCGCGGCGCCCCACGGCAGGTAAACGAACAGACACCACCAAGGGCCGGGCAGCGGCCACGAAAGCAGATGGCCCCACGCCGACAAGAGGTAGGCGAGCGAAGGCGCCCGGCTGGCCGACGCACCCATTTCAGGCGGCAGCAGCCAAAGGCCGATTCCCACCAACCCGAAGTTCACCGCAAGTGTGGCCCAGTGCCAGGCGTCCCGCCGCCCCCGCAGAATTCCGGCTCCGGCAACCACCGCCAAGGCCGCCGCGGACATCGAGCCGGACGCGATGGAGAAAAGTCCGGCCAGCCCCGTCAACTGCGCGCCCGCCCACCTCCAGTCGAGGCGTGGTGAGCGGAGCGTGCCGTATACATGCGCCGCCCCGCACAGCAGGAGAAAAAGGAATGGGGACTGAAAGCCCCAGAGAAAATTCTCGCGATTGGCCGGCAAAGCAAATAGCAGGGCGGCCGCGCCCGCCAACGGTGCCTGCCAGCGCACTTCCACGAGCCGGGTCACCGTCCACCAGATGACCGACAAATAGGCGGCGTAGACCAGCAGGTTCGCCACGGTCTCAACCCGATTGTCCCATTGCCGGCCGTTCAGCATGAACAGCCCGTAGGCCAGCCCGCGCATGAGAGCCGGATGATGCTCGCCGTGGGGCAGAAAGAAATTGCTCCACCCCAGCAGGCCGTAGAGTCTCGCCCGAAACAAAGTCGCCCCTTCGGCGGCCCACTGATCGGCGAAAGGCTGGTCGGAACCATAGTAGTGGATCAGCGCAAGTTTGGCGCCGACGGCGAAAAGGGCGATCCCCGCCGCCAGCATCCAGATGGAGCGAGGAGTTCGCTCAGCGTCGTTTCTCATGGGACCACGAAGCTCAGAACTTCATGCGGTCGTTGGTGTGACCGCAGCGGGGGCAGAGGGCGATCTCCGTGCCGGCTTTCCCGGTGTAGAGCCGGCCGCAGCGCAAACAGAAAAAGGTCACCTTGCGGCGCTCCGCGTCGTAGAGCGCCTGATCCCGACGGTCGTAATAAATCCAGACCCCAAAGAAGAAGCCGAGGGCCAGCAGGCAGTAGATGACGGCACCGAGCGCGAGGTCCATGGGAATGACGAATGCCAAATGCCGGGTGGCAGATTGCCGGAGGCAGCGAGAGCCTCGCGCAAAGGCACCACGGCGCCAAGGGAGAAAATCGGACACGCCGGAGGGAGCATCCGGCGTGCGGGAAAGAGCCACGAAGCTCCCGGTGAAGGGGAAAACCGGCGTCAGGCCTTCTTTTCTCCAGGCGTCTCCGGCATTGTCTCGGCGGCGGGAGCGGACGCCTCGGCGGCCGCGGGCGCAGCCGCGGCGACCTTCTCCGCCTTCCGGGCCGGTCCGCCCTTGCCGCGCTTCTTGTACCCGGGATCCTCCGCCCCGACGAACTCGATGAGGGCCATTTCGGCGGCGTCGCTGATGCGGCGCGGGGCGAGCTTGTAGATGCGCGTGTAACCGCCGGGGCGCTTGGCAAACTGCGCGGCCTTCTCGTTGAAGAGGAGAGTGACGGCGTCCTCGTCACGGACCCGGCGGAGGGCATGGCGCCGGAGATGGATCGCATCCTTCTTCTCGCCGGCGACCGCGGCCTTTTTGGCCTTGGTGATGATCTTCTCAATGAAAGGGCGCAGCGCCCTCGCCTTGGTCAGAGTGGTCTCGATGCGGCCGTGGCGGATGAGCGCGGCCGCCAGATTGGAGAGCATGGCCGCGCGGTGCTCGCGGGTGACGCCGAGGGAGCGGCGATGTTTGAGGTGACGCATGATGGGATTTTCGGGTTTCGCTTTCCGCTCTCAGGATGGGCACCGCCGGGGGACGGGGCGCACGCCGACCATCAAGAACCGGCCAGCCCAAATCGAAAATGGGCTCAGATTTCCTTCTTGGTGTCGAGGAGGCGCTCGTCGAACTTCATGCCGAGCGAGAGGCCGAGGGCCTCGAGCTTCTCCTTGATTTCATTGAGCGACTTCTTGCCGAAATTGCGGTATTTGAGCATCTCCTGCTCGGTCTTCATCGCGAGTTCGCCCACCGTGGTGATGTTGGCGTTGTTCAGGCAGTTGGCCGCGCGCACGGAGAGTTCGATCTCGTTGACCGACATGTTGAGCAGCTTGCGGAGCTTGTTTTCCTCCTCGCTGACCGTGCTCTGCTGGCTTTCAAACTCGTAATGCTCCTCGCTGACGCGATCGAACACATCCAGATGGTGCTTCAGGATCGAGGCGGCCTGTTTGAGGGCGTCATCGGGAGTGATGCGGCCGTCGGTCCAGATTTCAACGATGAGCTTGTCGTAGTCGGTGATCTGGCCGACGCGGGTGTTCTCGACCGTATAGCGGACGAGGCGCACAGGGCTGAAGAGCGAATCGATCGGGACGACGCCGATGGGCTGGTCTTCCTTCTTGTTGTTTTCGCCCGGGCAGTAGCCGCGGCCGGTCTTGATTTCAATCTCCGCCTCAAAGGGGCGGTTCTTGTCGAGCGTGCAGATCACCTGGTCGGGATTGACGATCTGGATGGCCGGATCGGGCTGGATGTCAGCGGCGGAGACGGACCCTTCCTTGTTGGCCCTGATGAGAAGCTGCACCGGCTCCCGCTTCTGCGAAATGATCAGGATTTTCTTGAGGTTGAGGACAATGTCGGTGACGTCCTCGACCACGCCGTCGATGCTCTGAAACTCGTGCTGCACGCCCTCGATCTTGATCGAGCTGATGGCGGCGCCTTCGATGGAACTCAGAAGCACCCGGCGGAGGGAATTGCCGACCGTGTGACCGTAGCCGGCCTCGAAGGGCTCGGCGATGAACTTGGCGTAAGTCGGGCTGGAGCCTTCCTCCACCTTGGTGAGTTTGTTGGGCAGTTCGAACTTTCCGAGGCGTTTGGGCATGGCGGATGACAGGTTTAAGGGTTAAGTGGCAGGATGGAAACCGTGGCAGGGTCAGAAACGGCTGTAGAACTCGACGATGAGCTGCTCGTTGATGCTCGGCTCCATTTCGTCGCGCACGGGCAGGCGGACAACCGTGGCCTTGAGGGCCTCGGCGTTGAGGGAGAGCCAGCCGGGGACGTTGCGGAGGCGGTTCTCCTCCAGGCCGCGCGTGGCGATCTGGCGCGAGGACGCGGCCGGCTTCACCTCGATCTCCTCGCCCGGTTTCACGTTGTAACTGGGGATGTCGACCTTGCGGCCGCTCACGCGGATGTGGCCGTGATTGACGAACTGGCGCGCGGCGGCACGGGTCTTGGTGAAACCGAGATGATAGACGACACTGTCAAGCCGGGTCTCGAGCAACTGCAGGAAACGCTCGCCCGTGACGCCGCGTTCCTTCTTGGCGACCGCGAAGACCCGGCGGAACTGGCGTTCCAAGAGGCCGTAGATGTAGCGGGCCTTCTGCTTCTCGGAAAGGCCGACGGCGTATTCCGACATCTTGCGGCGCGACTTGGGGCCATGCTGGCCGGGCGGAAAATTGCGGCGTTCGAACGCCTTGCCCGAGCCAAGAATGTGCTGGCCGAAGCGGCGGCTGATGCGGGTGGTGGGACCAATATAGCGGGCCATGAAGTGAGTGAAAGAGAGGGTGAAAGGGAGAGGGAAACTCCGCCGGCCTACACGCGGCGGCGCTTGCGCGGACGGCAGCCGTTGTGCGGCACGGGGGTCACGTCAACGATGGAGGTGACCTCGAGGCCGATCGCCTGCAGCGCGCGGATCGCGGCGTCGCGGCCGAGACCGGGGCCGCTGACGCGGATCTGCACGTCCTTGAGTCCGTGCGCCATGGCATTGCGCGCCGCGTCCTGGGCGACGATCTGGGCGGCGTAGGCGGTCGACTTGCGCGAACCGCGGAAGTTGCATTTGCCGGCGCTGGACCAGGCGATGACGTTGCCCTTGAGATCGGTGATGGTGACAACGGTGTTGTTGAACGAGGCAAGGATGTTCGCGAGGCCGGTGGTGATGTTTTTCGCCCCCTTGGCCTTGCGAACCTTGATTGCGCCCATTTCCTCCTTGAGCAGCTCCTCGGCGGTGGGCTGCTTGGCGACGCCGCCCACCATCTCCACCGGCTTGTCCGCGGGAACGGCGGCCGGCGCCGCGGCGGGCGCGGCACCTTCCGCGGCGGGGGCGTCTTTTTTCGCCCCCTTGTCGCCAGCGGCTCGACCGTGCTCCCCAGCGGCGGAGGCCTTGGGGGCCTTCTCCCGGGCGGGCTTCTTCTCGGCGGCCTCCGCCTTGGCGGGAACCTCCTCCGCCGGCACCTTGGCGGACGGGTCAGCGGGCGCGCCCTCTTTCCGGGCGGGCTTCTCCTTTTTCGGGGCGGGCGTGGGTTTTTCTTCAGCCATGGCGGGGATCAAACGGGTGTTTCAGCTCTTTGTTTGGTGACACCGACGGTCTTGCGCGGGCCTTTGCGGGTGCGCGCATTCGTGCTGGTGCGCTGGCCGCGGACGGGCAGGCCCTTGCGGTGGCGGATGCCGCGGTAGCAGTTGATGGCCTGCAGGCGCTTGAGATTGGCGGTGATGTCGCGGCGAAGGTCGCCCTCGACCACCCACTTACGGTCCGTGATGACGTGGAGAATCTTGTTGAGCTGCTCCTCGGTGAGGTCCGAGGCGCGCATGTTGGGGTCAAGGCCGGCGTCCTTGACGACGAGTTGGGCCCGCGTGGGGCCGATGCCGTAGATATAGCAAAGCGAGAAGGCGATCTTCTTCTTTGGCGGAATGTCGACACCAAGCAGACGTGGCATGGGAAGAATGGAGTGGGTTTAGTTGCGGTTTGAGAGTGAAGCAGCGGGCGAAATGGGGGAGACGGGCGGCGGGACCGGGCGCGGAAGCGTGAGAATCTCGGGACCCTTCTCGGTGGTGAGCACGGTGTGTTCGAAGTGCGCGGAAGGAAAGCCGTCCGCCGTGACCACCGTCCAGCCATCGGCGAGCGTCGTCACCCGGTAGGTCCCGAGGTTGACCATGGGCTCGATGGCGAACGTCATGCCGGCCTTGATCCTGTCGCCGGTATGCGGGCGGCCGAAATTGGGAATCTGCGGCTCCTCGTGCATCGAGCGGCCGACGCCATGACCGACCATCTCGCGCACGACGTTGAATCCATGCGATTCGACATATTCCTGAATGGCGCTGGAAATGTCGCCGATCCTGTTGCCGACGGTGGCCTGCCGAATGCCGATGCGGAGCGCCTCTTCAGTCACGCGGAGGAGTTTTTCGACCTCCGGTCGCAGGCGTCCCACGGGCACGGTCACGGCATTGTCGCCGATGTAGCCGTTGTGCTCGACGACGATGTCGAGCGAAACGATCTCGCCTTCGCGGAGGATGCGCCGGAGCGACGGGATGCCGTGGACGACCTCCTCGTTCATGGAGATGCAGGTGTGCGCCGGGTAGCGGCGCGAGCCGAGTTGATAACCGTAGCAGGCGCTGTGCGCGCCCAGTTCGGTGATAAACTTGCGTCCGGCCTCCTCGAGGTCCTGCGTGCTGATGCCCGGCTGCACGAGCGCCTTGAGGCGATGCAGCACCGTTGCGGCGATGGCGCACGAATCACGCATGTGCGTGATGGTTTCCCGGTCTTTGATGGGAATCATCGGT
>JBGOXZ010000036.1:0-12926 GCA_041479395.1 Opitutaceae bacterium | reverse complement strand
CCCGGCTGCTGCCCGGAGGTTCCGCCAGCATCGCGGCGAGGTCGCCGTAGGTGCGCGTTTGTCCCGCCGGCACAGTCCTCGCCGCTTCATACACGCGACGGGCAAAGCGTGACACCCGTTCGAAATCGAGCGGCACGCCTGTGAAGTCCTGCAGTTCGCCCGCCAGATGCCGCTGGACCTGCCCGATGAGGGCGTGCACCCACGCCGGCGGGTCCTCCATCTTGGCCACGGTGTTACCGGCGCCGGCCAGCCGGACGAGCCAGGTTTCCGTCTCGGCTTGGTCGCGCCCGGGCAGGACAAAGGCCGTCAGCCCGGCGTCGTTCCACGCCAGGCCGCACGAACCGAGGGTGGTGGGGAACAGCAGGTGGGGCATGGTGCCTCCGCCGTTAGTCGAGGAGGCGAGGGGCGGGCGCACAAGCGGAAATTCGTTTGCGCCGCCCGCACGGCATGCCTACGCCCTCCGCCATGCAGAACACGTTCTACACCGCCTTCGACGAGGAAACGTTGGGCGGGCGGCGCAAACCAGACTACCGCAGCATCTTTCAGATCGACCGCGACCGCGTCATCCACTCCCACGCCTTTCGCAAGCTCCAGTCCAAGACGCAGGTGTTCCTGTCGGGCGAGTATGATTTCTACCGCACGCGCCTCACGCACTCGATGGAGGTGGCGCAGGTCGGCCGGTCGATCTGTCACTACCTGTGCAGCCGCGGCCGGCCGCTGCGCGACAGCTTTCACATCGACTCCGACCTGGTGGAGGCCATCTGCCTCGCCCACGATCTCGGGCACCCGCCGTTCGGGCATTCGGGTGAACGCACGCTGCAGGAGCTGATGAGGCCGCACGGCGGCTTCGAGGGCAACGCCCAGACGTTGCGCCTCCTGACGGAAACGATTTACCAGAACGAAAGCGGGGTGCGCGGCATGGAGCCCACCCGCGCGCTGCTGGATGGCGTGCTGAAATACAAGAAGCTCTACGGCGAGTTCTCCCCGCCACCGTCCCAGCATTTTCTCTACGATGCGCAGCGCGTTTATCGCGACTACGCGTTCGCCGGCGCGGCGATCCCGGCGGCCCTGCATACCGGCGACGCGCTCAATGCGTTCAAGAGCGTCGAGTGCCAGATCATGGACTGGGCTGATGACGCGGCCTATTCCCTCAATGACATCGTCGACGGCGTAAAGGTCGGCTTCCTCACCATCGAACGCATCGAGCGTTGGGCGGCAGGCGAGGGCATCGACCCCGCGCAGCAGAGGCTGCTCGACACGCTGTTTGACGCCGTCCGCGGCGACCGGCTGGAGAGCGTGTTTTCGATGAAGATCGGCCGCTTCATCCAGGCGTGCCGGCTGCGCGAGCGCGACAATTTCATGGCGGCCCGGACCAACCGCTACCGCTTTGAGCTGGTGGTGGCGCCCGAGGCCGAGCGCGAGGCGCTCTTTTTCAAGAAGCTCGCCAACGACATCATCTTCGAGAGTCCGCAGATCCAGCAGATGGAGCACAAGGCGCGGCGGGTGCTGTTCGACCTGTGGGAGTCGTGCTGGCGAAACTATGTCGAGCCGGGGCCGCGCGTAATCCACCTTCTGCCGCGCAATGTCGGCGCCCTCCTCCTCGACGCGCCGACCGTGGTGGACAAGGCCCGGCGCATCTGCGACTGGCTCGCGGGACTCACCGACGGCATGATCGTACGCACCTACCGGCGGCTGTTCGATCCCGAGTTCGGCAGCATCCGGGATTTGAGCTGAGGCGGGTGGTCAAGCCGGCCAAGCCCTGTAGCCAGACTCGTGAGCATTTGGTAGGAAGCGGCGGTATTCTCTCCAAACGCTCACGGGTTTGGCTACGAAATGCAGCACCATCCCCATTCAGGATGGCGTGACGCGCGGGGATCGCGACATCGGCGGCGAACGCCGTACGGCGAAGGCCGGAAAGGCCGCCCCGGCTAGGTGGTGATCAAATCGATTTTCTCCGGATGCACGAGCTGCTCAAAGTCTTCGTAGGCCATCTTGATGACCTCGGTGTGGGTGCAGGCGTTGAAGGCGATCTCGGGTTCCGCGGCCAGGCTCGCCGCCACATAAACCGGCATGCCGTACAGGTTGCCGAACGGCGGCATGGCGCCGACTTCACAGTCGGGGAAGGCGCCCTGGAATTCCGCCTCGGTGGCCAGCTTGACACGGTCGGTCTCGAGCAATTCGCGCAGGTCGGACAGCACCAGCTTGCGGTTGGCCGGCACCACGACCATGGCCAGTGTCCCGCCAATTTTGACGATGACCGTCTTGGCGAAGTCGCAGCCCGAAACATGAGTTGACGCGGCGATCTCCGCGGCCGTGAACGCCGGAGAATGCTGGAGGCTGACGTATTTGATGCCGCGGCTGTTCAAGAATTCTTTCAGCTTGGATGCTGGCATGGGCCCTCCTGGGGTTGACGCTGTTGGTTCGTTGACGCCATCGAGGAGCCGCCGCCGGCCGCAGCGGTCGGTCGTGCAGCGCAACTCGACACCGATGGGCGCAGTCTAAGTCTTCTTCCGCCGGTGTAAACAGAGATGGGAATCAACTCAGCCGCACCGGTTGGCGGCGCGCGCCCCAGTTGCCCGGTTGCCGGTCGAACCGGCCGGCGATCTCGTACCCGCACGCGCGGCAGCGGTTGCCGTCCAGGTTGTACGCGCCCAGCTCATACCAGTCGCGCTCAATGAGCAGGGTGCCGCAGCCGGGACACCAAGTGCTGCCGCCGTCGCGATCGTGGACGTTGCCGGTGTAGACATGCTTCAGTCCCTTGGAGAGCGCGATCTCCCGCGCCCGCGTGAGGGTGGCGGGCGGCGTCCGGGGCGTGTCGAGCATTTTGAAGTCGGGGTGGAACGCGGTGAAATGCCACGGCACCTCCGGTCCGAGATTGGCGGCATACCAGTCAGACGCCCGGTCGAGTTCCTCGGTGCTGTCGTTCGCCCCCGGAATCAGCAGGGTGGTGACTTCGAACCAGACGTCGGTTTCGCGGCGCAGATACACGAGCGTGTCGAGCACCGGCTGGAGCTGGGCGAAGCAGAGACGGTGATAAAAATCCTCCGTGAACCCTTTCAAGTCCACGTTGGCCGCGTCCATCGCCCGGTAAAATTCGGGCCGCGCCGCTTCGGTGATGTAACCGGCTGTCACAGCGACCGTTTTGATGCCCTGCGCGCGGCAGGCGAGGGCGACGTCGATGGCATATTCGGCGAAGATGACCGGATCGTTGTACGTGAACGCCACCGACCGGCAGTCCAGGCGCTTCGCGGTGGCGGCGATGCTCTCCGGGGTGGCGGCATCGCTCAGCCGGTCAAACTCCCGCGCCTTGCTGATGTCCCAGTTCTGGCAGAATCGGCAGCCCAGATTGCAGCCCGCCGTGCCAAACGACAGCACGCTCGAACCCGGGAGAAAGTGGTTCAGCGGCTTCTTTTCAATCGGATCGATGCAGAATCCGCTGCTCCGGCCGTAGGTGGTCAGCACCATCTGGTCGCCGGTTCTTTGCCGGACAAAACAGAACCCGCGCTGGCCGTCCTGCAGCTTGCAGAAGCGCGGACACAGCCGGCATTCCACCCGGCCGTCGGGCAGCATCGTCCACCAGCGGGCCGCAAAGTCGGATTGAGGCGGATTCCGGGCCATGGTTCTAACCCTCGTCCTCCACGAAGTTCGGTTCCTTGAAGCTGCTCGCCTTGAACCGCTGGATCCCGACCCATTCGTCGGGCGCAATGCCGGCTTTGCGCCGCGCAATGGCGAGTTGCTGCTCCACCGAGTCAATCCCCCGGATGGCCGGCAGCAGGACGCCTTTGCGGCCGTCCGCGGCTGACACCAGCACACCGTAGGCCGCCGGGTCCAGTTCCTGCGTTGACGCCACCGGCTCAAGTTCCGCGAGCACCGTGACGCCAAACCGCAACTGGGACAGTTCTGCCGCCTGCACCGGTGGAAAACGATTATCGTGAAAGGACGTGGCCAGGGCGTTGCGCCAGGTTTCCTGGACCAGGTCCTGCTCCATCGGCTGCAGCGAACCGCGGCAGCCGCGCAGCTCGCCCTCGTCCGTTCGCACCGTCACAAAAACGCCGTGCCGCTGCGTCAGCTCTCCCGCCGCCTGAAACGGCGGTGTCTTCGGTGCGCCGCTGAACTCTGCTTCCACGGCGCACCGCGCGATCGCCGGCAGGTCCGCGAAATGGGAGACGACCTGGTCCTGGGACGCCGCGGTCGCAACGCCACCGCCCTGGGTCTCCGTCGGCTCATACAGGATCGCCACGCCGTAGCCGACTCCGAACGGTCCCTCATAACTCAACACCGCATGGCCATCGGTGCGATAGCCAGCCGCGGCCATGGCCACCACGGTGGAATCCGCGACGTCTTCCGCCGCCATCTCCTGCAACCCGGGATCGATCTGACGGATATTGCCGAACGCCCCATCGCGCAGCAGCGAGATAAAAGTCTCGTCGAATCGGTGCGCGTCGGGGTGATAACCGCAGGGCGCGGATTCCGTCAGCCGATGGCTCATGTCGCCGCTGGCGATGACGGCCGTCCGCCGCGGCAGCTGTTGCGCCGTGGCGGCGATGGCTTGGCCGAGTTCGTCGCGTCCGCCTTCGCCCGAGTAGTTCAGACTCAGGATCACCGTGGGCCCTTCCCATCCGGCGGAGGTGAGGTAGCAGAGCGGCACCATCGCGCCGTGATCGAGCGGCTCACCGCCGATCCTCCAGGTCCGGAGCCGGCGGCGGGCGGCTTCGGTCTCGAGCCGTTCGGCAAAAGCGCGATCGAGCGGCAAGTCCACCTGATGCTCCGGGGCTCCGAATGCGGCCAGCGTGCCGCGCAGTCTTCGCGTTTGCCAGACGCCGAATGCCCCCGACTGCCGGGGCGAGTGAGGGGAAATGAGGACGATGGTGTCGGGCTGCGACGCGACCGCGCGGCGTGAGAGGGTCGTCATAGCCCGCACCGTGGCGGAAACTTCCACCAGACGTTCCCGGCCGACGTCCGGCACCAGAATCGGCGCGTGCGGCATCAGACCGGCAAAGGCAATCGGGCCATTCACCATGGTTGCACCTCTGACGCGCACTCTAGCGGGCGGAACCGGGTTCGCCAAGCCGGAGTTTGCCTCGGTGCGCGCCGGGCGGGTGCGGGCGAAACAGTGGTGGCGGACCGTTCTGCCGTACGGCAGAACGCCCTCCACGCTGCCCCGTTGGCCGAGGGCTGGGCGAGGCTTCCGCCGAGCCGCGAGACTATTCGCCATCGCTGGCCAGCGGAACAACGTTGGCCTGCGGGATGTGCCGGTCGACCACGTCGCGGGTCAGGTTGAACCAGCGCTGGCATTGATCCAACACGACACTGTCCGCTGTGACGATGATTTCCGCCGTCGCCGCCAGGACGTCATCCGGATTCCAGACCAGCTCGATCTGCCACGGCCAGCCTCGTTCCCCGGCGAGGTTCTCCATGATTTTCTTCAACCGGCCGCTGTTGGAAACTGGGCGGTCGAAATACCAGATCCAGGTGGCCGCGCCATAGGCAACCGCAGCCCCGCCAAGCAGTTCCAGCGCGGGCAGCGTTTCGGCCACCTTGCGATAAGTACCATGCATGCTGGCGATATCACGGTAGGTGCCGTCGCAGGCGGCCAGAATCACTCCGCCGCCCAGGGCCACTTCAATGGTCGTCAGCACGTTGTAGCCGTCGAGCCAGAGCGCGCGGCCCGCCAGCCGCGCGGCGTCCAGCTGGCGTTCGGCCCGCTGGGTCCGGGCGGCATTGGAACAGGCGCACCGCTCGACGGCCGCGCGTTGCCGGATGGAAAGCTGATAGCGGTCCCCGACCAGCTTCAATGCCGATGGCGCCGCATAGTCCCGGCTCAACAGCCAGCACAGATCCGCGGTCGCGTGGCGCAACTGAGGCCAGGCGGTCGGGGCAAACAGCTCCGCGTCCTCCGGGTGCGGGCCGCGATGTGTGCGCGTGTCAGGCAAATTCAGAAAGAATCGGTTGAAATCACGGGCGCGCTGAGGGCGGCGCAGCCTTGATCAAGACACCAGGATTCGCGTTTCCCGCCACGAAGGAACGCCGGGAGCGCACAAGAAAGGCTTGGTTCATCTTCGTGATGATCCCTGTGATCCCGGGTGGCTTCATCCGTTCACCGCGCCCGCTGGTAGGTGCCCATCAACTGCGCCTCGGCCAGAATATGGCCGGCCATCGCGCGCAGCAGATCCTGTTTGGTCGCCCGGGGCCTCAGCGCCAGCTCGGCGTCCAGCGCATAAAGCTTGAAGAAATAGCGGTGCGGTTTGCCCGGCGGCGGACACGGCCCGCCATAGCCCACGCGCCGGAAATCGTTCAAGCCCTGTTTTGTGCCGTCGGGCAGCACGTCGGTCGTTGCCACCATTTCCGGCAACTAGCGCGCCGTGGCGGGCAATCCGTAGATCACCCAGTGCACCCACGTGCCGACGGGCGCGTCCGGGTCGTCGCAGATCAGCGCGAAGTTCTTGGTGCCGGGTGTCATTTCGCTCCACTGCAGCGGCGGCGAGAGATCGGCGCCATCGCAGGTGTATTTCATCGGAATCGGCTGTCCGTCCGCAAATGCCATGCTCGTCAGTTTCATAAACCCAGCCTCAATACTCTTCGGATGCGGCTCGGCCGCTGCGAAAGCGCCGGCTGCCCAGCCAGCCGCGACGATCCCCAGCAGCAGCGATCGATGCCAGTTCGTTTTCATGTTCGTTGCTCCTGTGCAAGTGAGTTGGCAACCACGGATGAACACCGATGGACACGGATTGAAGTCGGTTGGATGAATATCGCGAGTCGGTCGGGGCATGGAGGGCGGACCTCTCCCTCGACTTGGCTCGGATCCTACGCCTGTCGAAGAGCCGGTCCGTCGCGGCTTGGCAGGAGCCTCGATCGCCAGCCGGCGCCGGCCATGCACGTTAGGAATTTCCGTGTTGCTCCGTGTAATCCGTGGTTCAATCGCTCGGTTGAAGTATCACAGCTTGTAGCCGATTTGCCGCAGGAAATTCTTCCGCCAGGCGATGTCCTCATCGCCTTCCACGCCCTTGGGTGAGGAGCCATCGACGACCCCAACGATGCCGCGGCCCTGGTCCGTCGCGAACACGATCACCTCCGTCGGATTGGCCGTGGCGCAAAAGACGCGGCACACCTCCGGCACCGCCTTGATCGCGTTGAGCACGTTCACCGGGAAATAACCTTCGCCGAGAAACACGATGAACATGTGGCCCGCGCCGATGGCCAGCGCGTTCTTTTTCGCCAGCTCGGTCATCTCCGCGTCCGTGCCCGACCAGCGCACGAGGCATTTGCCCGAGGCCTCACAGAATGCCAGGCCGAACTTGATGCCCGGCACGGCGTTCACCAGCGCTTCGTGCACGTCCTCGACCGTCTTGATGAAGTGGGTCTGGCCGAGAATGAAGTTGGTGGCGTCCGGCTTCTTGATTTTGACGGTCGTCAGCTGCATGGCTCATTCCTCGTTTTCGCACTGATGGTGGTCTGATCCGCCCGTGGCATTCTCTGGTGACGGGCCGCATGCCCGGCTTGTCGGCGATCGCGTTGTCGCACGACTGTCGCGCGCCGTCAAGGCCACCGGCGTCCGCCGGCAGGCGGTTCGACGCGAGTCGGGTCGCTTGCTGCCGGCGGCTCTTGGCGCCGGAGGTTCGACTCGATCGGGGAATTGAGTGGAGATGCGCACATCCCGGGAAGCTCGGGTTTTTCGCCCAAGCATTGTCCTTTCGGACTTGCGCGCCCATCCGCGGTGCGGAGTGTCAGGTACTGCACCATCGATGAACCTTCCCATGAAACGACGTCTGCTTTTCCTGCTCTGGCTGCTAATCACTCCTTGGATCTGTGCCACCGGCCGCGCGGAGGAGCAAAAATCCACGGATGGCCTGACGATCAACGAGCAGGAATACCTGGAGATGCCCGGACTCAACGTCATGCTCGCGCATGATTTTTACCCCGAGGGACACCAGGGCGGCGTGGGCGTGATTCAAAACGGCCGGCGCGTCGCCACCAACGGCGATCTGCGCCTTGAACCCGCGCCGGGCCAGTGGCAGCCCCTGCCCAAAGTCGGAAAGCGCGTGGTGGACCGGCAAACGGAGGAGGTCAGCGTGCGGATGGAATACCCCGACCCCCAAAGAGACCGGCAGGGCTTCAATCCCATATTCTATCCGGATTTGCACTTTGGCTATGTCGTGAAGATCAAGCCCGCCGGCCAGTCCTTCAGAATCATCGTCGATCTCGACCAGCCGCTGCCGGCGGAATGGATCGGCAAGGTCGGCTTCAACCTGGAATTCTTCCCGGGAATTCTCTTTGGCAAATCCTACTACCTGGACGGCCAGGCCGGCATTTTTCCCCGCCAGGACAACGGACCGGGATATCGGGATGAACAGAAGGAGTATCAGCCCGTGCCCCTCGCCTCTGGCAAAAAGCTGGTCCTTGCACCGGAGTCGGAAGAGCAGCGCCTGACCATTGTGGAGGTTGCGGGCGGCGACCTTCAATTGATCGACGGCCGGGCCAGGCATAACAACGGCTGGTTCGTCGTGCGGTCACTGGTGCCGCCGGGCGCGACCAGAAACGCCATCGAGTGGCTGGTCACGCCTCATGCCATTCCCGGCTGGAAGTCGTCGCCCGTCGTCCAGGTGTCGCAAGTGGGCTATCATCCCCGGGAGCGGAAGGTCGCGGTGATCGAGACGGATGTCCGCGACGAACGCCGGCTGCCCGCCTCGCTGCTCAGGATTTCGGAGAATGGCGGTCTCGAGAAGGTGATGGAAACCACGCCGAAGGACTGGGGCCGCTTTCTGCGGTATCATTATTTCCAGTTCGATTTCACGGCGGTGACAACGCCGGGCATGTACGAGGTTCAATACGGCGACTACCGGACCTCGCCTTTCCAAATCAACCCGGAGATATTCAAGCGGCACGTCTGGCAGCCCACACTGGAATACTTCCTGCCCATCCAGATGTGCCACATGCGGGTGAACGACCGGTATCAGGTCTGGCACGGCGCATGTCACCTGGACGACGCGCGGATGGCGCCGGTCAATCATGACCATTTTGACGGTTATCTCCAGGGGCCGTCCACGCTCACCGCATT
This sequence comes from Opitutaceae bacterium, assembly GCA_041479395.1. Lineage (GTDB taxonomy): Bacteria > Verrucomicrobiota > Verrucomicrobiia > Opitutales > Opitutaceae > Fen-1467. The sequence continues at coordinate 3,871 of JBGOXZ010000036.1, read as the reverse complement.
CCAGCCCGGCGAACACGTGCCGGGTCTGAACCAGGGCGGCTGGCACGACGCAGGCGATTACGACCTGCGCGTCGAGTCGCAGTCCGAGACCATCCGGGGCCTCGCGCTTGCCTACGAGGAGTTCCACGTCGACTACGACGAGACCACCATCGACCAGCAGAATCACGTGGTGGAACTTCACCAGCCGGACGGCAAGCCCGACATCCTCCAGCAGATCGAGCACGGCGCGCTTGCCATCGTCGGCGCCTACCATTCCATGGGCCGGCTGTATCGCGGCATCATCGAGCCGACCCTGCGGCAATACGTGATGCTCGGCGACCCCACGAACCTGACCGACAACCAGATTTTTGATCCCAACACTCCGGCCGCCGGGGTGTCTCCGGTCGGCCGGCCCGGCTCCGCCGACGATCGCTGGGTGTTCACCGAGGACAATCCGAAGCGCGAACTGGAGGTGGCCGCCGGTCTCGCCGCGGCGGCGCGCGCCCTCCGGGGTTTCAACGACGGACTGTCGCAGGACTGCCTGCAGATCGCCCGGCAGCTGTGGGAAGCAACCAAGGAGAAGGATCATCTCCAACGCGTGGGCCTGGCGGTCGAGCTGCTCGCGGCCACGAAGGACCGCCAGTATGCTGATTTTCTTGTCGGCCTGACTGACCAGATCAGCCGGGATATGGAGCAAACAGCCGGGGAAATTGATTGGGAGATCGGGGACACCAGCTGGCTGGCAGCCCGATCGCTTGCGCTGGTCAACAATGAAGCCTACCGGCAAAGAATCCGGCAGGCGCTGAAGACCTACCGCGTCGAAGTCGAACGGCGGGCGCAGAAGACACCTTACGGCGTTCCCTACGAACCCGACATCTGGGGCGCGGGCTGGGACATCCAGCGCTTCGGATTTGAGCAATATTATTTGCACACCGCCTGCCCGGACATCTTTCCCGCGGACGACATGCTGAGCGCCATCAACTTTGTGCTCGGCTGCCACCCCGGCGCCAACACCGCCTCGTTTGTCTCGGGCGTCGGCGCCAAGTCGCTCACCGTGGCTTACGGGTTCAACCGGGCGGACTGGACTTACCTGCCCGGCGGCATCGTGTCGGGCACGGCCTTGATCCGGCCGGATTTTCCCGAACTGCTCGAGTGGCCCTACCTGTGGCAGCAGACCGAATATGTGCTCGGCGGCGGCACGACGGACTACCTCTTCCTCATCCTGGCCGCGGATCACCTGCTGAACCAGTGACGCCGCGGTGCGGAAGAATCGCGGCTGGTTGCCCGGCTACGGCTGCGCCGCCGCCGTTGCATCTTCCGGGGTCAGCATGCCCACGTCGCGCAGGAAGCGCAATGATCGTTGCTTGGAGTCGGCGGACACCTGCGGGTCGATGTGCCCCGGCGCATCTTCGAATTGGTGGCCGACATTTTCGTAGACATGCAGGTCGCAGCGGTTGCCGGCGGCGCGCATCAGCTCACAGAATTTCTCCGCCCCGACAGCCGGGGTCGTGGTGTCTTGGCGGCCGATCAGGATGAGCGTCGGCGGCAGGCCCGGCCGGACATACTGGTCAGGCGACAATTTCAGGCGATCCGCGCGGCCGTGCAGGAGCTGCGGTATCCAATTGTCGTATTCGAGCGCCAGCGCCGGAAACCATAGAACCAGCGCATTCGGGGCCGAGCTGACTTCCATCTCCGCCAAAGGGTCGGTGAAAATCGCAGTACAGGCGGCGAGGTGAGCGCCGGCCGACCACCCGAGGGCGACGATCCGTTTGGGATCGATGCCGAGGTTATCCGCGTGCCGGCGGATCCAGCGAATCGCATCCCGCGCATCGGCGATCGCCTCGATCGGCGTCACGTCGGCCTTGTTGGAGAGACGGTATTGCACGCCGACGGCGACGAAGCCTTCGGCGGCCAGCCGCCGCGCGTCCCCGAAGGTCCACTCAATTTGGCCGATGCTCCAGCCGCCGCCATGAAACACGGCCACGGCGGGACGGCGTTTCGCGTGCGCCTGGGGCCTCGCAAACACGCAGGCTTTCAGGGCCACCTCGCCCACCTGTTTGTAGACGTATTCGGCCGGGGCGAGTTCCGGCGGCGGCTCAGTCGCCCACGTCAGGGCGCTGGAGACGGCGAGTGCCAGCAGGCAGAAGGGGAGGCGTCTCGTGAAAGACATCGCGTACAAAAAAAGCCTCCGCGCATCGGGGGGCACGACATTTTTCGTACCCGCCCCATGTCATTAGCCGGCACACCTTGGCGAGAGGTCCCGCTTATGGCGCCGGGGTTCCGATCACAAAGCTGACAAATCCGGCTGTGGCGAGATCGGGGCGATGGGTGGCGCCAGTCATCGACTGGCGCGGCGGCCGGTCACAGACCGGCGCGACTCCTTTTGCCCTGCCGCCCAAGAAGGACGTGGGCCGGGTGACTCATAGGTCAGGTCCGAAGACGGTGGACGACGTACGGCAGCACGAGGAGCCAGAGCAGGATCAGAACCCACACGCGGCCTTTCAGAAGATTGTAATCCATGGCGAGCTTGCGCCACGTGAATTTGGCAACGAAATGGCCGAAGAGGACTTCGAACGCGATCGTCAGGACGAGCCAGATCGCGCCGACGATGAAGGCCTGCTCGGCTGATTCCAGCGGCCAGCGGAGACTCAGCGCCCACGTGTAGATCGTGAACAGCACGGCGCCGATCAGCGTCGAAATCTGGTGGGCACGCAGCTCCGTGACATACCTCTTGTATCCCATGTCGCGGGCAATGCCATTGGCGATCGCAATGAACACCATGGGAACCCAGGCGAGGGTGTAGTCGAGGATCATTTTCTGGGCCAAAGTCGTCAGGAGTGAAGTTTCGGCCGATGCCGACAAAAGCCAGAATTGCGGCGTTGGTCAATGCCGTGGCGGAAAATGCCAAATCCCCTGGCTTACAGGGAACCGCGGCAGAAATGGAGCGCAGCGTTCCAGGGGGTTGGACCCGGTGAACGTGACGCAGAGCTTCAGCCTGCGCTGCAGGCAAGAACGCGGGCTAAAGCACCGCGCTACCTTCTGACCTCTGAACTCTGACCTCACTTCGCCAGATGCCCGGCCGCCACGGTGTCCTCGATCATGTGCCGGGCGTAATCCCAGAGCGCCGTGGAGCCTTCGGCGATGTACGAGTTGCGGGCGATCACCCGGTCGCGGGTGACGCCGTGCCTGCGCCACGCCGCGCCTTCGGTGTGGCAGTTCAGCAGCATCGGCTGGAAGCGATCGACCGCCGCGGCGAACTTCGCTTCGGGCGTCTGGCGCGCTTCGAATTCGTCCCACAGCGCGCGGAACTCCCGCCCCTGATCCGGCGGCAGCAGTCCGAATACCCTGTCGGCGGCCACCGCCTCGCGCTCATGCTGGTTCGCCATGGCCGCGGCGTCGTACGCGAAGGTGTCGCCGGCGTCGATTTCCACGAGGTCGTGGAGAATGAGCATCTTGAGCACGCGCAGCACATCGAGCTGCGGCCAGTTGGCGTGCTCGGCCAGGGTGAGAACGATGAGGCACAGGTGCCACGAGTGCTCGGCGTCGTTCTCGGGCCGGCGGCTGTTGATGGCCAGGGTCTGCCGGAAGATCTCCTTCAACTTGTCGACCTCGATGATGAAACGGATCTGTAGCGCCAGGCGCTCGGGGACGAGCAGGGTGGTGGAGGGCGTCATGCCCCACGAAAGCGGCTGGTTGCCGTCAGGGCAAACGTGAAGCGCCTTTCAAGCAGTTCACAGAGTTCACAACGCAGCGAAGCCGCAGCCAAATCCGGAGATGAATTTCCTCACGCAAAGTTCGCCAAGGACGCCACGACAAGATTGGGAATCAACCCCTCCAGACCTTTGCGGGCTTTGCGGCCGTTGGGTGAGGTCTATGAACTCCGATCCGGACT
>JBGOXZ010000035.1:0-12930 GCA_041479395.1 Opitutaceae bacterium | reverse complement strand
CTTTCGATGGCAGGGCTGATGGTGATGTTGTACCCGCCATCACCGCCCTCGGCCTAGATCTTCCCAAAGCCAAGATCCACACGGCCGCCACATCTGATGGGATTTCGCTCGGCGATAGTGTTACCGTTGTTCTTATTCCCTCAGAAATCGTCGCCCTGGCCAAAAGGCGCTGGGCGGCGCGACAGGCCAAGGACTTCAAGACCGCCGACGCGCTGCGCAAGGAACTCGCCGCCGCCGGCTGGTCGATGCTCGACGGCAAGGACGGCTACAAACTCGAACCGCTGAAGCACTGATTGCCCCTCACTCTTTTTCTCCTTGTTCCTTTCCGCCATGCGCCGTCCTCTCCTTCCCGCGCTCGCCGTCCTTGGAGCCGCCGCTACACTACCGGGTGAAGCGCCGTCCGGCTCCGCCGCGCCCAGCGCCTGGACGGTGGACTACTCCCAATGGGGAAACGGCCATCCCTACGGCAAAGCCGAAGCGGGGCGAGACTGGCCGACGCTCGTCTGGTTTGAGGAGCCCGGCGCCGGCCACATCCGCGAGTTTCCCGCCGCCTCCGGCCGGCGCGGGCTCGAGGTCGGGTTTCCCGCCGGCACCTTTGGCGGCGGGCCCTCCGGCGTGAAATTCGCCGCCGACCTGGCCCCGCGCGACACTTACACGCTCGAATACGACGTCCACTTCCCCGCCGATTTCGAGTTCAGCCAGAACAACCGGCACCCCTACGGGGGTGGCAAGCTCCCTGGCCTCAGCGGCGGTTCGCATCCCTCCGGCGGCATGGGCCGGCCCGACGGCATGAGCGCGCGGCCCATGTGGCGGCGCGACAGCCGTTTCACGCCGGAACCGGAGAACTACCTCGAACTCTACCTCTACTGGCGTAACCAAGCCGAAAAATACGGTGACCGTTTTTTCGTCCAGCGCATCGAGGCTGGCCGCACCTACCGGATCAAGCTGCGCGTCGACCTCGGCACCCCCGACACCGACGGCACGGTGCGCATCTGGATCGACGGTGCGCCGCGTCTCGAACGGCCGTTTCGTTTCCTGGCGCCGAGCCAGACCTGGAAGCTCACGCAATACATGCACAACGTGTTCTATGGTGGTAACGACCCCACCTGGGCCCCCGCCCGCGACCAGCGCCTGCTGCTCGGGCCCGTGCGCATTGCCACGCAGCCGTTTTGACTTCGCCACCAGCCCGCGCCAGAAACACACTTTCCCGGCCCTGCAATCGTAGGCAGGACCACAAACCAGACCAAAGCCATGTCCATGACACCGCTCGATGAACTCCGTCACTCGTGCTCGCACGTGCTCGCCACGGCCATGCTGCGCGTCTTCCCCGAGACCAAGCTCGACATCGGCCCGCCGACGGAGACCGGCTTCTATTACGACGTCGACCTCGACCACAAGCTGACCGCCGAGGACCTCGCGAAGATCGAGGCCGAGATGCAGAAGGTCGTCGCCGAGAACCAGATCTTCACGCGCCAGGAGGTCAGCCGCGACGAAGCCGCCGGCATCATTAAGAAAATCGGCCAGGAACGCTACAAGATCGGCCGCCTCGCCGACATTCCCGAGGGCGAGGCCATCTCGTTTTACCAGAACGGCGAGTTCATTGACCTGTGCGCCGGAACTCATGTCAGAAAGACCGGCGACATCAAGGACGGTGCCTTCAAGCTGCTCTCGATCGCGGGTTCTTACCACCGTGGCGACGAGCGCAACAAGCAGTTGCAGCGCGTCTACGGCACGGCCTTCCCGAGCAAGGCCGAGCTCGACGCCTACCTGCACCAGCTCGAGCAGGCCAAGCTCCGCGACCACCGCAAGCTCGGCAAGGACCTCAAGCTCTTCGTGATCGACGACATGGTCGGCCAGGGACTCATTCTCTGGACGCCCGCCGGAGCGGTCGTGCGCCAGGAATTGCAGACCTTCATCGCGGAAGAGCTGCGCAAGCAGGGCTACCACCAGGTCTTCACGCCCCACATCGGCCGGCTCGAACTCTACCGCACCTCCGGCCACTTCCCCTACTACCGTGACTCACAGTACCCGCCGCTCATCGAGCGTGAGACGCTCGCGCAGCTTGCCCACGAGGGCTGCACCTGCGCCCAGCTCGCCAACAAGCTCACCGAGGGCGACATCGACGGCTACCTGCTCAAGCCGATGAACTGCCCGCATCACATCAAGATCTATGCCTCCCAGCCGCACTCCTACCGCGACCTGCCGGTGCGCCTGGCCGAGTTCGGCACCGTCTACCGCTGGGAGCAGTCGGGCGAGCTCAACGGCATGACGCGCGTGCGCGGTTTCACCCAGGACGACGCCCATCTCTTCTGCACCGAGGAGCAGCTGCCGCAGGAAGTCCTCGGCTGCCTCGCCCTCGTCAAGATCATCCTCACGACCCTCGGCATGTCCGACTACCGGGTGCGCGTGGGCCTGCGCGACGCCAACTCCACCAAATACACCGGCGATCCCGCCAACTGGGAGAAGGCGGAGGCCGCGTGCCGCGAGGCCGCGAAGACGCTCGACATGCCGTTCACCGAGGAGCCGGGCGAAGCCGCCTTCTACGGACCGAAGATCGACTTCATCGTCAAGGACGTGATCGGCCGCGAGTGGCAGCTCGGCACGGTCCAGGTGGACTACAACCTGCCGCAGCGCTTCGACCTCACCTACATCGGGGCCGACAACCAGCCGCACCGCCCGGTGATGATCCACCGCGCGCCGTTCGGCTCGATGGAGCGCTTCGTCGGCGTGCTCATCGAACATTTCGCGGGTGATTTCCCGGCGTGGCTGGCGCCGGAGCAGGTGCGCGTGCTGCCCATCAGCGAGAAGGTCCTCGACTATGCCCGGGAAGTCGTTGCCGGGCTCAAGGCTGGGGGCTTCCGCGCCACGCTCGACGAGCATTCCGACAAGCTCGGCGCCAAGATCCGCCGCACCGAGGTGGAGAAGGTGCCCTACGCGCTCGTGATTGGCGCCAAGGAAGCCGAGGCCAAGGCGGTGTCGGTGCGTTCGCGCGCGAAAGGCGACGAGGGTGTCATACCTTTCGACGCCTACGTCCAGAAATTACGCACCGAGGTCACCACCCGCGCCCTGCCGGAAAAGAAGAAGTGATCCGACCGGGCAGCGGCCGGCTGGGACCGCATTGCCGGGGCGCTCGGGCTCGTGTACGCCCTAGTCCTTGGGCGTCCGCCGACCTGCGGCGCGCACCACGATTTTCCGCTGCCCTTTTTTGGCTGCGTGCTCGCTCAAGAGCCGGCTCACTTGAAGGCCATCGCATGATGGGTTCGCCTCACTCCCCGCCCCGCCCGCCCGAGCCGGCCGCCGCCACCTCGTCGCGCCGGGTCGTCGCCCTTGCGTGCGGCGTGCTCGTCCTCGCCGTCTTCGCGGCCTATTCGAACAGCTTGTCCGGACCGTTTGTCTACGACGACAAGGACTCGATCGTCGACAACCTCACCCTGCGGCACCTCTGGCCGCTCTCGGATGTGCTGGCCCCGCTCCGCGGTGGCCTCACGGTCAGCGGCCGCCCGGCTTTGAACCTCTCGTTGGCACTCAACTTTGCCGCCGGCGGCCTGGACGTTCGCGGCTATCATGTAGCGAACGTCCTCATCCACGCGCTCGCAGGCCTGACGTTGTTCGGGCTGGTGCGGCGCACGCTGGCCCAGCCATCGCTCCGCGAGCGTTTCGGCGAAGCAGCGGTGCCAGTCGCGATCACGATGGCGGCGCTGTGGGCGTTGCATCCGCTGCAAACCGAGGGGGTGACCTACATCGTGCAGCGCGCCGAGTCGCTCATGGGTCTGTTTTATCTGCTCACGCTCTACGGCTTCGTGCGCAGCGTGGACGCTCCGGCGCCGGGCCGCTGGCAGGTGCTATCGGTCGCCGCGTGCCTGCTGGGCATGGCGACGAAAGAGAACATGGTTTCCGCACCCGTGCTGGTGCTGTTGCTCGACCGCGCGTTCGTGGCCGGAAGTTTCGCGGCGGCGTGGCGGCGGCGGCGCGGATTTTACACGGCGCTGGCGACGACGTGGATTTTGCTTGGGGGGTTGCTCGCCAGCACGGGCGGCAATCGCGGCGGCTCGACCGGCTTCGGGGTCGACATCTCATGGTCGGACTACGCGCTCACGCAATTTCCCGCGCTCGTGCACTACGTGCGGCTGTCGTTCTGGCCGACGCCCCTTGTCTTCGACTACGGCACCTTTTGGATCGGGAGCCTGGCGGACGTGTGGCCGCAGGCATGCGTCGTCGTCGGGCTGATCGCGGGCACTTTGTTCGCACTATGGCGGAAACCCGCGGTCGGGTTTCTCGGCGCGTGGTTTTTCGCGGTCCTCGCTCCGACCTCGCTCATGCCCGGGACGACACAGCGAATCGTCGAGCATCGGATGTATTTGTCGCTCGCGCCCGTGGTGGTGCTTATCGTGGCGGCGGTCTGCCCCCGCGGCGGGCGCCGCGGCCTCGCGGCGCTCTTGGCGCTGGCGGCCGGGCTGGGTTTTCTCACGTTCCAGCGCAATGCCGACTACCGCAGCGAGATTGCCCTCTGGGCGGACACGGCGGCGAAGCGGCCCGCCAACGCCGGCGCGCACTCCAGTCTGGGCGCGGCCCTCGCCGACGCCGGCCGCATGGCCGAGGCCATCCGCGAGGACGAAACGGCGCTGCGGCTGCGGCCGAACTACCTCACCGCCCGAAACAACCTCGGCACGGCGCTCATCGCCGTCGGGCGCGTCGGCGAAGCAATCCAGCACCTGGAGGAATCGCTGCGCCAGGATTCGGACAACGCCCAGGCCCACCTGAATCTCGGCACGGCGCTGGACATCTTGAAGCGCACGCCGGAAGCGATGCCCCACTACGAGGCGGCATTACGGCGCGATCCGAACCTCGCGCCGGCCCACAACAATCTCGGCGACGCGTTGTCCCGCTCCGGGCGAAACGCGGAGGGCATCGTCCACCTGCACGAGGCGTTGCGCCTGAAACCAGGCTACGTCGACGCACACTACAACCTCGCCGCTGCGCTGGCCCGGGCCGGTCGCATGGAGGAGGCGCAGGCGCAGTTCGAGGCCGGACTCCAGCTCAAGCCCGCCGACGCGGAGGCGCACGCCAACTGGGGCGGCGTGCTGCTCGCGACCGGTCATCCCGCGGAGGCCATGGCGCAATTCGAATCTGCTCTCCGGCTGCAGCCCGAATCCGCCTCGAATCACTACAACTACGGCAGCGTGCTGGCCACCGCAGGGCGGCTCGACGAAGCGGTGCGGCAGTTCGAAGCGGCGCTGCGGCTGAAACCCGACTACGTCGACGCCCACAACAATCTCGGCAACGCGCTCACGCTTCTCCGCCGCGAAGCGGAAGCCCTTCCGCACTATGAAGCGGCGCTGCGGCTGAAACCCGAACATCCCTCGGCCCACAACAACCTCGGCCTCGCGCTCGCCCGGCTCGGCCGCCTGCCGGAGGCGGCGGCGCAATTCGCAGAGGCGCTGCGGCTCGCACCGAATTATCAGGAGGCGCGGGACAACCTCGCGCGGGCGCAGGAGCAACTGCGCGCGTCGCCGCCGTAGCGCCGAATCGCGACCAGCGGTTCTGTTGCAACCTTACACCACCGTCAGCTCCGCGCGCGCCGCGGTCTGGAGCCAGGCGATCCCGTCGCAGACCGCTCCCTCCGTCGGACCCTCGATGAGCAGCCGCAGTTTCGCCTCCGTGCCCGACCAGTGCACAAGCACGCGGCCCTGCGGGCCCAGCCGGACCCGAGCGCGCGGATCACCGCGTTGCACCACGACGACTGCTGCCGCCTGCCGGAGCGCCACGCCGTCTGGCTGCACGGCGTCTTTAATCGCTGGGCCAACCGTCGGTTCATCGCCTGGTGTTCCCTTCAACCAACTCCCGCCACCAGACCACCGCCGACTGCATCGCCCGGATGACCGAAGATCGTGACCGCCGCGCCGTCCTCACCCTTCCCGCCCGCTCCCCTTGGTTTCGTCGTCTTCGTGAATACCCGGTGCGATGGACCAATGACCTGTGTTTTTGTGATGCTCCGGCAGCAAGAATCAGGCTAGCGTCGGACGGCCTGCAGCCGATCGATCCATTCCCGAGCCGGTGAAAAATCGGGCCTGATCCTCAACGCCGCCTCCAGATGGGCCAGCGCCTCCTGTCGGCGCTCCGGCCGGCCGGATAAAAAGATTCCTAGCGCATAGTGGGCCTCGAAAGACCCGGGATCGATCCGGACGGCCGCCTCGAAATGGGCGATCGCCTCCGGCGCCCGCTCTGGGAGGTCGAGCAAGGCTTTTCCCAACTGGTTGTGGACCTCGGCAGAGTCGGGACTGAGGCGCAGCGTCGCTTCATATTCGGCAACGGCCTCGGGCAATCGCCCGGGAATTTTCACCAGGGCGTCTGCCAGGTTGTTGTGCGCTTCGGCAAAGTCGGGTTTGAGGCGCGTCGCCGCCTCAAACTGGGCGATCGCCTCCGGCGCCCGCTCCGGGATCCTGCTCAAGGCTGCGCCGAGATTATTGTGCGCTTCCGCCGAACGGGGATCCACGCGCACCGCCGCTTCGAACTGGGCGATCGCCTCCGGCAAACGCCCGGGAGTTTGCGCCAAGGCCACGCCTAGGTTGCTGTGCATTTCCGCGGATCGGGGATTAAGCCGCACCGCCGCCTCAAGATGGGCGGTCGCTTCCGGCAATCGCCCGGGGATTTTCTCCAGGGCCACGCCCAGATTGTTCTGCATGTCCGCGGAACCCGGATTGAGGCGCACCGCCGATTCAAACTGGGCCGTCGCCTCCGGCGCTCGCTCCGGAATCTTGAGCAAGGCGACGCCCAGATTATCGCGCATTTCCGCGGCGGCGGGAGCCAGTCGTACCGCCGCCTCAAAATGGCCGATCGCCTCCGGCAGGCGCCCGGGAATTTTTTCCAGGACGATTCCCAGATTATTGTGCGCCGGCGCAAAACGGGGATCGATGCGCAGCGCCGCCTCATACTCGGCGATGGCCGCGGGCAGTCGGTCCGGAGTTTCTGCGAAGGCGTGCCCCAAGTTGTTGTGCGCATTCACATCTCGGGGGTTGATTCGCAGCGCCGCCTCAAAATGGCCGATCGCCTCGGGCAGGCGCCCGGGGATTCTCGACAGGAGGTCGCCCAGATTCGTGTGGGCCATCCAGCAGGCGGGGTTCCGTGCCAGCGTTGCCCGATAGAGCGTTCCGGCATCGCTGTACATGCCGCACTGGCGCCAGGTCAGCGCGCCCAGCGTCGCAAGCAGCAACCCGCCTCCCACGGGGGGCAACCACCGGACGGCGGCCGCTCTGCCGTCCAACAGAGGGCCGGCCGCCAGCGTCAGCCCCGCCGCCACCGGCACAATGATGCCCAGGCTGGCCTGGTACTGGAAGTGGTCCGCCACGTAGGAATAGATGAACGGGTAGACATTGATGAATCCCATGGCCGGAAACAGCGTCCCGGCGAAAACCAGGAATCCGGCCAGCCCCGCCGCCGCGGCGCGGGCCAGAGGTCCCCGCTGCCGTCGGGCCACTATTCCCAGTCCGGCCACCAGCGCCAGCGCTCCCAGCGGGAACAGGTACTGCCACCACACTGCCGCGTCGATGACCCACCGCGGATAGATGAATATCAGGTCCGCGGGCCACACCAGCTTTGCCAGATAAAACCACATCACCCGGCCTGCCAGCAGGCAGCGTTCGAGCAGGGTGAGCGTAAAATCCGCACCCTGCGCGCCGATGAAGGTTCGCTCCACCCATGACGTCATCAGCCCCGCGGTCGCGCCGAGCGCCAACCACGGCAGCAGCGGCCGCAGGTCCCGCGTCCACTGGAGGCGGCCCCGCTGCCACCAGAAGACCACCAGCAACGCGGCTGGCAGCGTCGCCGTCACCGTCTTGGTCAGCAGCGCCAGCACAAACAGGCCCGACGCCAGGAAATACCGCGAGGGCCGGCGATCCTGGTCAAAACGCAGATAGACGAGCGCCGAGCCCAGGTAGCAGACGGTCGAAAGCGTGTTCTTTTGCTCCGCAATCCACGCCACCGACTCCACGCACACCGGATGCAGGGCGAAAATGAGACCCGCCAGGCAAGCCCCCGGCAGTGCCAGGCGCCGCACCACCGCCACCACCAAGCAGGCCGCGGCCGCGTGCAGCAGGATGTTCGTCAGATGATAACCCACCACCGCGTCGCCCCACAGCCGGTGCTCCAACCAGAACGCGGTGTGCAGCAGCGGATAATACTGCTGGGTCGCGCCCACCTCGCACCAGATGCGTCTCAGTCCTTCAACGGATTGCAGATCCGGCTGGGTCACGTGAAAATCGTCGTCCCAGAGGAATCCGCCGTAGAGAACCGGCAGGTAGGCGACAAGCGTCACATAGAATATCAGGGTCCCCGCCCCGAGGTTCCGAAGGTTCGCTGACCGGAAGTTCATCGCCGGGAATCAATTCGCGCTGGCGGCCCGCCATGCTCCGAGGGGCCACGCATTCCACCGGGGCAGCCATAGGCGTGACGGATACCCGGGCCGCGCAGCGCCCGCTTGATCTTGAAATCGGTGCTCATGTTCCGGTGCGACACGGGCAGGCGGGCGGCGAGCAGCCGGATCGCTTGGCGCACCGAGCGTGGTCCCCACCGGGCGTAGCCGACCGCGGCGCGCAGGGCGCGAAATGGATCGTATACCGCAAACAGCTCGTCACCTGCGTCGTCTGCGATCCCGCACATTGGTCAACGTCCCCCCGCGCGCGGCAGATTGATCGTCGATGCGATGCGGGAGGTGCGCTTGCCCTGCGACTCGTGATACGTGCGGTCGCCGTCCGTCGTAACAATACCTTCGCCGGTCGCCTGTTCAAAGCCCGCCATCATCGCAGCCGTCTGCCGTACCGCAAACAAACAAACGATTACCTGCTCACCGTCAAAGCCAATCAGCCCACGGTCCAGGCCAACGTCGTGCGCGTGGTGCCCCCTCCCGGCGCCCCCTTTTTTGCCCGAACCACACGCACGCTGCGAGCGACGCTCCGGTCAGGAAAAAGGCCGACCCATAACCCCTCCCTTGGTGGCCCGCTCGGTCACCCCCGAGCCGGTTGACTTCCCGTTGGCCGCGCAAGCTGCACGCGTGCACCGCCACGCGCAACGGCCAGCACCCTGAGACGGTCTGTCTGTTGACCAGCCTGGCCCGAGCATGCCCTCTCCGCGCAGGCCTGGCTGACGCGCAACATCGCGCACGGGGGCATCGAGACCGGACTGCCCGCGCGGCTCGACGCTTCGCGCCACGACGACTGCTGCCGCCTGCCGGAGCGCCACGCCGTCTGGCGGCACGGCATCTTCAATCGCTGGGCCAACCGTCTGTTCATCGCCTGGCGTTCCCTTCCACCCAACTCCCGCCACCAGACCACCACCGACTTCATCGCCCCGAGGGCCGAAGATCATGACCGCCGCGCCGTCCTCACCCTCACCGCCCGCTCCCCTCGGTTCCGTCGTCTTCCTGAATGGGCGGCGCCCGCCACTAGACGGCCCGTTTTTTTGATTGATCGGTGCGCAAACTGAGTACAATAGGACACGTGTCTTAGTTTGCCCCTGCCCCTTCACCCCCGGCAAAAGAAAAAGCACACCGATGAACCCTAGCCAAGCATTACCCTCAGCGTTGCGTCGGCTGATCCTCGCGCCAGCGTGCGCGATCATCGCCGTCTCGTTCTCTTGGGCCCAACAGGCGCCCGCACCGGAAATCAGTCCGACAACCCGAACAGGGGCCGCCGCGGCGGCTTCTGAGGAGATCATCCGGCTGTCGCCGTTCGAAGTGAAGGCGGAGGCCAAAGGCTACTACTCGCCGAACACGATGTCCGGCACACGCATCAACTCCAGCATTCAAGACCTGGCGTCTTCCATCACGGTCGTGACGAAGACGCAGATGCAGGATTTCGCGTTGCTCGATATCAACGACGTCTTCCTCTACGCCGGAAACACGGAAGGCACCGGCACCTACACGGCCGGGACCGGAGTCGGCCCCGCGGACCGCAATGGCAGCGTTCAGGACAACGTGCAGGTGGATCCGCTCAACTCCAACCGCATCCGCGGCATTGCCCCCGCCAACATCAGCCTCGACAATATCCAGACGATGGGACGCGTGCCGATCGACCCCATTGACGTCGATTCCATTGAGATCAGCCGCGGCCCCAATGCCAACGTGTTCGGCCTCGGCAATCCCTCCGGCACCGTCAATCTGGTGCTCGCCTCCGCCAACATCACCCGGAACTTCACCGAGGTGACCGCGCGGGCCGACAGCTACGACGGGTATCGCACCACCCTCGATCTGAACCGTGTTCTCCTGTCGAACAAGCTGGCGTTCCGGGTCAGCGGGGTGTTCCAGCACGACGGCTACATCCGCAAACCGTCCGGCCAGAATACCGTGAAGTACAACGGGATGGTCAAGTACCGGCCATTCAAGGGCACCTCGATCAGTGCCTCCGTGAACTACTACCGCATGAACGGCAATCGGCCCAACTTTATACCCCCGCGGGACAACATCTCCTACTGGATCGCCAGCGGGAAGCCTACGTGGGATCCGACGACCCAGCAAATTCACATCAACGGCGTCACGGTCGGCACGTTCACCTCCGCGACCTACAACGGCCCGGACTATTTCAGCGCCACGTTGCTGGGCGGCACCCGCAGCCAGATGTTCATCGATCAGAATGGCCTCAGCTATTGGTCGGCGCCCCAGGCGTTCAACAATACGGCGGCCCTTTTGGCCGGCACCACCGTGCGGGGTCCGACCTCCGGCGGACAGGCGGTTCGCTTTCTCCAGACGACCGGCGTCGCCGGCGCGACCGGCACCGCCGCCAAACCCGCAGCCCAACCGCTGTTTATCACCACTCCGACGCTCAGCGACAAATCAGTCTACGATTGGTCGTCGATCAACCTGTCCGCACCCAACCGGCTCATGGACCGGACGATAACCACCAACGTCCAGGTCGAACAGGAGTTCTTAAACACCAGCCGACAGTTGCTGGTGGCCCAGGTGGTGTTCATGCGGGAAGACTCGCAGCGCTATCAGCGCAATCTGCTCGGCATCGCCAACACCGAAGGCCAGTCGGGCCAGCTCGAGATCGATCCCAACGAGAAGCTGCTCGACGGCACGCCCAACCCGTATTTCCTGCGCACGTTTATCGCCTCGGACAAACCCGCCACCTTGTGGCTGCCCGCAAAGTGGGATACCTACCGCGCCCAACTCGCCTACCAACTTGATCTCACCAACGAGAAGGGCTGGCTCAAGTGGTTGGGCAGGCAGCAGTTCAACGTCTACGACGAATACAAATACCAGATCAACCGGCAATACAGGTTCAGGGAGGCGATGTTGGACGCCAAGCCGTGGCTCCAGCCGGGCCTCTATCGCAGCTACCAGGCCGTGCCCGCGGGGACTCCGGCAACTGTCCCCCTCACCAACGGCCTTTTCCGCTATTACGTCGGCGACAATTCCGGCTACAACGTCGATTACGCTCCGCCGGAATTCCTCAACAACGGCACCTACAACTTTGTGTGGGGCCGCGCCGCCACCAGCACGTTGCCCGCCGTCTGGAACAGCGAACCCACCACGCTGGGCCTCGCGGCGGCCGACAAAAGCGGCGGCAACTTCAATACCAAGCAGATTCTCAAGACGGTCGGAGCCGTGCTCCAAAGCCATTTTCTCAACGATGCCCTCGTCGTGACGCTGGGCACGCGTGAGGACAAACTCTATTCGAAGTTCGGCAATCAAACCTCGGCGGGAACCGTTCTGCTCGCCCCCGATGGCATGAACATTGATTACGGTTACATGAACGCCTGGCAAGACGGAGACTACGGGTTTAACAATGGCAAGACAAACAATGTCCAATATGTCCTCCGGCCCTTCCGCGATTGGTCGCTTATCAAGAGGCTTGAGGACAAAGGCGGTGCCGGTCAATTCTTCGCTGGTGCGTTCCGCGGCCTGTCGCTAAATTACAACCATGCGAACAGCTTCGTTCCGCAGACACCCGCCCAGGATCTCTACGGGGTTAGACTGCCGAATACCACGGGCGTGGACAAGAGCTACGGCCTGGGACTTGACCTGTTCGACGGAAAGGTCGTCATCCGCGTTACGCACTACGATACGATACAGAAGGACATTCGCAACGGCGACGCCAACACGACCGCCCAACGCGTCATCCGCACCGACCTCCTGCTCCAGGGTGCGACCCCCGCGAGGTTTGTGCTCCAAAATGTCGCGGGCGGAACCACGGCGACCTTCGGACCCAACAACAACCAATACGGCTGGATCAAGGCGGTGAATCCGACGTGGACCAATCAGCAGGTCTTCGATGAGTTCGTCCTCCAGAGCCAACTTCCCGCGGCCACGATCGCCGCCCTGATGAATCCCCAGCCGCCCATCGCCGCGACCAATGACCTCGCCGCCCGGGGCACGGAAGTGGAGATCTATGTCAACCCGACCAGGGACTGGACCATATCGGCCAACTTCTCGGATACGCAGTCCTACATCAAGAACGTGTCCGGCACCCTGCAAAGGTGGATCGATCAACGCATGCCCGTCTGGACCTCGCTCGTCGACCAGGCCGCCAGCCTATATTGGACGCCACAGCAGTTGGCCGCCGAGTCCCAGCACCTCTGGTGGACGCACAACTACGGCGGCACGCAGACCGCGCAGCAGAACTTCATCGCGTTTGTGGCCACGCCGTATTCCGTCATCAGGCAGCTCGAAGGTCAGGCCAACCCCCAGCTTAGCCGTTACAGTTTCCGGGTGTCGACCAGCTACAAGCTGGCCGGGATGACCGACAACCACATCCTGAGGAACTTCACTGTCGGCGGCGCCGTGCGCTGGCAGGACAAAGCCGCGATCGGATTCTACGGCCGGCAGACGCTTCCGGCCCAGATCACCGACTTGGATGTCTCCCGACCGGTCTGGGAGAAGGCGCACACGCATTATGACCTATTCGTGGGCTACAAGGTCAAGCTGTTTGGCGGCAGAGT
>JBGOXZ010000034.1:0-12985 GCA_041479395.1 Opitutaceae bacterium | reverse complement strand
GTTGATCGACGAGTTGCGCCGGCCGGAGCGCACGCGCCTGACGCTGCAATCCGGTAACACGCTGTTCGAGGCTGTGCTCGATCCGTCGCCCGATACTCCGGCCCTGACCGGGCTCGCGCTGAGCACGGGCTTGGAGCTTACGGGCGTTTACAAGAGCATCTTCGACGATTCCCGACAGTTGCGGGGATTCCAATTGCAGCTGCGGTCCCCGCTGGACGTGGCGGTCATCCAGAAGGCCCGTTTTTTGACGGCTGAGCGGGCTCTCATCACGGTTGCCTTCCTCGGCGGCTGCACCGTGCTCGGCCTGGCATGGATCACGGCGCTGCGCCGCCGGGTGCGGCGGCAGACCGAGCAGATCCGCCGGCAACTGGAGCATCAGGCGCGCCTCGAGGCCGAGGTGCAGCGTGCCGCGCGGCTCGAATCGCTCGGGGTGCTCGCCGGCGGCATCGCCCACGATTTCAATAATCTGCTGACCATCATCATGGGCAATCTCGGGCTGGCGATGCTTGACGACGAGGTGAAGGCCGCCACCGGCGACTACCTGCGCGAGATCGAGCGGGGCGCCCTCCGGGCCCGCGACCTCACCCAACAGCTGCTGACCTTCGCCAAAGGCGGTGATCCGCTACGCACCACGGTGTCGCTACCTGACATCGTCCGGGAGGCCGCGGAGTTTGTCCTGCACGGGACCAGCGCGCGCTGTGACTACAACGTGGTCCCCGGTCTGTGGAACGCCAACGTGGACAAGGAGCAGATCACCCAGGTGGTCCAGAATATCGTGCTCAATTCCGTGCAGGCAATGCCCCATGGCGGAGTGATCCGCGTATTGTTGGTCAATGACGAAATCGCCTCGGGCGCGAAAGCCGGGCTTACGGCGGGTCGCTACATCCGGCTGGCGATCACCGATCCCGGCGAAGGCATCAGCCACGACATCCTGCAGCGGATCTTCGATCCGTATTTCTCAACCAAGAAGACCGGCAGCGGACTCGGCCTCGCCACCGTATATTCCATCATCAGGAAGCACAACGGGCGCATCGAGGTCGACTCCACGCCGGGTCGGGGCACGACGTGCACCCTGTGGCTGCCCGCGGCCGGCTCGCGGCCGCCGCAACCGCAACCGCCACCCGCCCCGCCCGCCACGGCCTCCGCGTCGCCGATCACGCCCGCCCGGGTGCTCCTGATGGATGACGAGGAAGGCATCCGGCGGCTCGGTGCGGCGCTGCTGCAGCGCCTCGGGCTCGAGACCACGACCGTGAGCGACGGGGCCGAGGCCGTGCGCGTGTTCAGTGAGGCCCGCAACGCCAGCCGGCCATTCGATCTTGTCATCCTTGATCTCACCATCCCGGGAGGGATGGGAGGCAAGGAAACGATCGCGATGATCCGCAAAATGGATGCCGCCGTGCCCGCCATCGTGTCGAGCGGCTACTCCAGCGATTTGGTGCTGGCCGATTTCCGCAGCTACGGTTTCCAGGCGATGGTGGCGAAACCGTACGAGATCAGCCAACTCACCGGGACGGTCAAACAGCTGCTGGCGCCGCGGCAGTGACTCCGCCTCGCGACGCCGGCTTGCCATCCCGGCAGGGTCGGCGGAATTTGGCCGGATCATGGCGTCGTCCGCCCTCGCCAAAGCCGTCATTCGCGGCGCCACCGGACCGACAGGCATCCATCTGGCCGCTGTGCTCCGTCGCAAGGGGCTGTCGCTCCGGGTGGTTTCACGCAACCGACGCAACCTCGAGCGCTCGTTTTCGGCCGACACCGCCGAGATCGCGGCTACGGATGTGTCCGATGCCGGCGCCACGCTCCAGGCCGTTTCCGGTTGCGATCTCGTGTTCGCCTGCATCGGCCTGCCGCCGGAACAGATGCACCTGCATCCGGTGATCGCCCGCAACGTGGCAGCAGCGGTCAAGGAAACCGGTGCTCGTTGCGTGCAGATTTCCAGCTACTGGGCCTACCTGCCGGCCGTGCGGCTGCCGCTGGACGAGTCCCATCCCCGCACTGGCGGTGGCCACTGGATTCACCACCGCCGCGAGGCGGAGGACGTTTATTGCCAAGCTGGTGCGGCTGTCGTCAACCTGCCGGATTTCTACGGCCCGCACGTGAATTTCAGCAGCCTGCAGCAGCCGTTGCAGGAGGCCGCCCGCGGCAAGACGATGAACTGGATTGGCGGCGCCGACACGCCACATGAGTACGTGTTTGTGCCCGACGCCATGGCGGTCGCGGCGGAGCTGGCCTTCCGCGCAGAGGCTTGCGGCGGGCGGTGGATTGTGCCCGGGGCGGGACCGGTCACGGGGCGCGAGGTGGCCGCGATCGCCAGTCGCATCCTCGGCCGGAAGGTGGCGTTACGCGCCGCGGGTAAAACCCTGCTGCGCGTGGCCAGCCTGTTCAATCGGGACCTGCGCCAGTTCCTGCCAATGGTTCCCGATTACCTCAAGCCGATCACCTACGACGGCGCGAAGCTGCGGAACCTGCTTCCCGGGCTGCCTGCCACCCGCTACGAGGACGGCATTCGCCGCACCTTGGATTGGCTGGCGGCCGCGCAGCCTGGCACTTGACCCAGGCCATCCCTCTTGCGCCTGCTCCAGGCCGCCCAGCTCGACGTGGACCATCTCAGCGATTGGTTCACATCAGATCCGCGGCGAAAGACTGCGGTGCGGCAGGCGCAGTTCGTCCGGGCAGGAAGCGACGGTGTGAAAACGACGGTTGCGGCGCGGCCGCCGCGGAGTAGGATTCCACCTTACTTCCCGCTGTCCATGCTCCGACGATTCACGTTTCTCACCTGTGGCATCATCGCGGCGGCAAGCACCGGCGGGTTGTCCGTGGCCGCCGCCAAATCCGAGCCATGGCAGGATATCCAGGACAACCGATTCCGCGGCGAACCCGCTGAGGTGATCGGGCCAATGGCCCTCTTCCGCACGGGCAAAACGACCGGCCGCCGCGTCATGTTCCGCCAGCTGGCGCCGGAGGATTGCCTGCGCTTCTACGAGCAGGTGCGCGCCCTGCCGGCGCGCGCCGCGGACTGGGCGGAGGCGAAGGGCGAAATCAGCCAGGAGTTGCGCGGCAAAGTCATGCACCTGGAGAATGACCACCTGGTCCCTGCCGTGCTGAAAGGCCGGCCCGAGCCCGAGTTCTTCGTTCTCTTTTTCGCGTCGCACGGCGAAGGCAAATCGTGGGAGATGATCGGAAGCGCCGGACCCGCCTACGCGAAGCTTCAGCGGGATTATCCCGGCATGGTGGAAGCCGTGTTCTACGGCCTGAGACATACCAAAGCGGAGCACATGGACATGGCGGAAGGCATGAAAATGTCGTGGCTGGTCACGGATTTCCGCGAACAACGCAGTCTGGAAACGATCTCCCGATTCGCCCCGGGTGATGGGTACGGGTTGGTTGTGGTGAACCGCGACGGCGTGCCCTTGGTCTCCTCGGGCGGCGAGAATGAAGCGTCGGTCAAGCAGGCCATGGATGAGCTGGCCGGACTGCTCGACCTGATGCGGCCGGACAACCCGCGGTCATGGAAAGACCGCGCGTATTACCTGAGCATCATCCAACCGTCGGCCTACGCCACGGGGCATTGCGATCCGGTGCTGGTGGGCAATCCGATCATCGCCGAGGGAATGAAGCAGCGGAAAATCTTCCGGTTTGATGCGACCGTGCAGGTTGCGGCCGATGGCCGCGTGACCAGGGTGGTGTTCGCGCCCGACGCGAGCCTTTCACCCGACATGGCCACGGCGATTGGCGGCGCTTTCGAGAAGGCCGCCGTCTTCGTTCCGGCGGTGGAGAACGGGAAATTTGTGGACGGCGTGTACGCGTATCACTTCGAAGTTGCACACTAGCCACGGCGGCCCGGCGCAAGCGGTGGACCCTCGGCAAGAGGCGCCGCCTCCGGTCCAACGTTGGGTGCAGGCGCTGGCAGGGCCGCGCAGCGATGAATCCACTCGGCGCCGTTGCGCCGCAACGCGGGTGACATTCAATGTTCCCGCGGCCCCATACCGCGGGAACACCCTTCGGGCAAAGTTGGTCGGGTCAGGCAGCCGGCGGGGGCGCGGGGACGGCAGACGGAGCAGTTCCTTTTTTTGACATCATGCCCGCCGCGAGCAGAACGGCTCCCAGCAGCAGGATGACCGCGCCAGACCAGACGAAGAGGCGCGACTTTCCGGCCGGCACGCTCAGCGCATACACGAGAGCTTGGTCCGGCATCCCAGCGTTAATCAGCGAGGCGTCGGTCGTGTTCGCCGGGAGGACAATCTTCAATGTGTTCTGATTGTCCCCAGCGGCGGGATTGTTGCCGCTGAAGAACCAGGTGTGGCCCGTGTTGTTGATCAGCCGGCACCATCCGTCCACCGGGATCTGGAAGCGCCGGTCCCTGCGCAACTCGGGCCCGGCGGGGCTGCGCATCGTGATCTTGGCAGTGCGGTTGAGGTCATCCTTCTCGAACTTGAAGTCATCGATCACGTAGGCCGCGAACTGATGCCGCATCATGCCGCGGAGACGGGCGGGATCATCACCCACCTGGGTCTTCCAGCGCCCCCAAGGCTCGGCGTCAAAGGCCAGTTGGAAAGTGAGGTTGACCGAGCCGTCAGGATTGATCTCCTGGATGCTGTCGAGGGCCTTGGCGGTGACTTGCGCGACCGCGGACCGCCAGGAAGGAAGGAGGCCAAGTGCGAGGGTCAATAAGAGTAATCGGGTTTTCATGGGAGGACAGCGTCAGCGTTGTCACTTGAAGCGCACGGTGGAAAGGATCGCCTGGATTGCGGCGCTCTGCACCCCCCAGACGGTGGCGTTGGCTCCGGCCGAGACCAGCAGGACGCCGCCCGGGACTGTCTTGGCGATGCAATTCCAGCGCATGCTCCCTGCCGCCGAGTTGGTCATGCCGTTGAGCATGACGGCGCCGTTGGCCATCGGCGTGCTGCCGGTCACCTGGATCATGGCGCCCATCTGGGCGAAAACGCCCGCCACGTAGTTGATGGCTTGGGTCGGGTCCTGGACGCCTGCGATTTGCATCACGTCGCAGCCCACGGTGGTGCCAGGATTGCCGGCCGAGAACAGAACGAAACCCGGCGAAACGCCCGGCTGCAGCAGCGAGACAAAATCAGCGGGAAACGAAATCGTCATGAGGCCCTGGGGATGTTGCCATATGGTCAACCCCGCGGGCGTTGGGGGCACCGGCCCCGGGCCGGGCCGGGGTTCGGGCTTGATCATCTCCGGAAGGCGTTTCCGCAGGGTTTCCGTCAGTTTGTCCATGTCGATATCAGCCATCTCCGGCGCAACATAACCCGCCGACTGAAGCGCCTTCACCGGGACGGTAATGAACTCGCCAGACCTCTGCTTGATCGCCCATTCCTTCGAGGCCAGTTCGACCGCCTCGTCGAAGGTCACGGGAGCATCGGTTTTCTCGGCGCGAATCTTCAAATCCACCAGTGGGTCCTCCACCGCCCGCAGTGTGATTGCGGTGCATTCTATCGGCAGTCCATTTTTGAATGGGATTCCGAGCGCCTCCGAATAGGCGATGACGAACACGTGGCCCCGGACAAAGATCATGGTACTATCCACGCCCAAGTGCTCCAGGACCGAGCTCCAGAGAATCGCGAGTTCAATGCACAATCCCTCATTGTTTTGGATCATGTCGCGCGGCATGCGGACGGTTTGCACGCCCGTCGTGACATTATCGACGCTTTCCATCATGAACTTGACTCCCGTGTAGCGCAGCTCCGTCGCCATCATGTAATCGTAAATGATCCGGCAGAGTCGCACCATCTCCTTGGCCCCGCCCGTGACGCCAGCCACGGTTCCTCCGGCCAGCCGGGTGATTTCGGAGGCATAGAGCGTGACCACCGGATCGTTGGGCGTGACCATGCAAACGGCAAAGGCCGCGGCGTTGTTTGCGTCGAACCAATCCCGCGATTCGGTGTCGGGGAGATCGCTGGAGACCAGTTCATTGATGCCGCGCAAGACGATGTCGCGGGCGAACGTCTCCTCGTGCGAACGCCCTTCCTCCTTCCAGAGGACACGGATCCGGAACGTCGCGTTGGTGGCATTGCGGAGCTTCGTGACCGAGGGGGGCAGCTTCGGATGGAACAGCTTCACCAAGGTGAAGCCGGCCGGAATCTCATGGAAATTCTCCGGATCGGTCCACGGAATGTAGTCGTCGATCTTGTAGCCGATGGAGAAGTCCGTGACCGGATGCTCCCCGGTATTCTTGAACACGAGCTTCGACAGGTAATGCCGGCCGAACTCGACCTTGGAATTGGCGTAGACCTTGTAGCCGAGGGTCATCAATGCGGATTTGATCTCCGGGTCACGCCACGTGAGTTTGGCCGGGCGCTCTCCAACCCGGGCCAAGCCTGCTGCAACCAGCACGCCACCGGCAATCAACCCGATCGCACCCCCGATAGTCAGGAGTTTTTGCATGGGTTTCCTTTTCAACTTCTTGGTTTGGCCGCATTTACGATCACGTCAACTGTTTTCCCGGCGGTGGGAATCAAGGTCCCCCAGCGTGTCTTGCTGCGCTTTTTTTGTACTGCGCATTGCCGTTTGGCGCAGCTTCGCGTTTCCCGCCAGAGCGAGCAGGCCTTGTGCTGAATCCGTCTGCCACCGTGCCGCAACCGCGCTCAGGAAGGCCTGCCGGTGGCGCATCGAGGCGAGCAGGGTGCGTCACGGCTTCGACCCCGCACAGACCGACAACACCGCGTTCCATCCGCAGACACATCGCGCGTGGCTGCCTGATGGGATGGCGCCGCGGGCGGTGTTATAAGTGTCATGCACCCACCCCTGCCCCGCCGTGAATTCCTGAAACGACTGAGCCAGTTTGGCGTTGCCTGCACCTGTGGCTGCCTTGCCGTCCGGCTGGCAGCAGAAGAGGCGAAGCCCGGAGAGCCAGCGGCCAAGCAGAAACTGCCCGAGCTCAAATCCCGGGCCTACTGCGGCCTCATCTGCAACGACAACTGCCCGCTGTTCAAGGCCACCAAGGCGAATGACGCCGCCGCGAAAGAGAAGGTCTACAAGGACTGGAAGTGGAAGGAACATTACGGAGTGGAGTTCAATCCCGACCAGGTCTTCTGCCACGGCTGCAAGGCGCCGGGCAAGCCGGAGAACATCGCCCACGCCAAGTGCACGGTCCTCAAATGCAGCGTTGAGCGTAAGCTGGAGTCCTGCCTCGAATGCCGGAAACTGGCCGAGTGCGACAAGGAGCTCTGGAAGAACTGGCCGGATTTCTGGAAACAGATGCTCAAGCTGCAGCAGGCATACGCCGCGACGGACGGCTTCAAGCTGAGCTGACCTGGCGCAGCGTGGGGATCGATTGCACCCGCGTACCCTTCAGGTGCCTGGTGGCGAATCCACCGCGGCCCGGCAATTCAGCCTTGCCGGCGCCGGTGGCCGCTCTGACAAACAGGCGCCCATGAATTCATCTGCTGATCCTGCTAAAGTGTGCCGGGCAAGCTCAGCCGCCTATGTGGATGCCCTGCCGGGCATCCGCCGCAAAACCATGGTCGATGGCACGCGCACCCAGCTGGTGGAATTCAAGCTGGCCAAGGACGCGGTGATTCCACCCCACTCTCACCCCCAGGAGCAGACCGGCTATCTCGTGTCCGGGCACCTCATCCTGACGATCGCGAAGGTTGAACACCACATGCACCCCGGCGACAGCTGGACGATTCCTGGTGGCGTCGCCCACAGCGCGAAGATTGTTCAGGACTCGGTCGCCATCGAGGTGTTCTCGCCCGCCCGCGAGGATTATCGCACGTAAGGCGCTGGAGGCCTCGGACTCGCGCAGGTCATCGCGCAATTGGATCAAAAGCCCCGCGCCATCACTCTGACGGCAACATCCGCGGGTTTGTCCGGAGCCGTGCTCAAGCTCGAGGCGCACCCGGCCGTCCCGCGCCCAGCGGTGCCGGCACGCTGAGCCGGCGCACACACTGGCCCGGCCGGCGCGCCGGCCTTGACCGGTCAGGTCGGACCGGCCTTGCGTCGCGCGTCAAGCGACCAGCGGCCCGGCCCGGCCACCAGCAGGAACAACAGGCCGAACCACATCGAGAAATCCGTGCGCGCCTCATGCACCATGCTGAGCAGTCCGTAACTCTTCAATTTCATCAGGGAAAATCCCAGGTAGCCGTGTCCGAGCAGAACCGGAATCTTCGTGGTGAAGATCGCCACTGAAATATCGAGGAAGAGTGCCAGCGCAGCCGGGCGAGTCAGCAGGCCGATGATAACGAGCAGTCCGCCCAGGGTTTCGATCCCGGCGACGAATGGACCAAAAAACTCCGGATACGGGATGCCGATGGTCGCAAAGCGGCCGGCCGCGTTGGCCGCCGGATCGAGGAATTTGAGGATGCCTTCGTTGAGGAACACACCCCCCACCACGAGGCGGATGAGGACGTTGGCATTTGCGCCCGTCGGCGCCGGCGGGCTTGTTCGGAATATTTTCATGGCGGTGATCTGGCTGAGGATGAGGGCGCATCGTTGGGGGTCGCCCCGCTAAAGATACCTGAGAAACGCCTGTTGTCAGTGTGGCCAGTCTTTCCGAGTCCGCGAGGTGTCCCCCCAGCCGCTCATCGCGGCAAACCGGAATCCTTCGCTTCGCTCAGAATCCCAGAGTGATTTGGCAAATTCTTGCCCGTGTCTGGCGCCTCAATGCTTTTCCCGCAGATACGGCGGCAGGAGGCGGGCGGCCAGTTGCCGCAGTTCCGGATCGGGGATCCGGACCCCCAACTCCTCGCCCAAATCCAGAAAATCAGCCAACGTTCCCGCCGGCAGCCGGCGCAGCGCGCGTTCGTTGAGCGGTGTCATGCATCGGCGCAACTGCTCCCGCGCCAGATCGGTCCGCCCTCCCACCCTCAACACGGCGGCCAGCCGAACGCGGTCTTCCAGTTCCAGGTCCGCCGCCGGTGAAAGGTTTTCCACGACCCGTGCCAGCGTGGTGGAGAACTGCCCGGCTTCCCCGGTCTTTGCCTGCACGTAGGCGAGCGTCACCAACACCGGGAAATAGTGCGCGGCCTGCTCCAAGACGGGCAACATCTGGAGAGCCAGCCCGGGCCGCTCCATTTCCACCAGGTAATCCGCGGTGCGGGCCGCCGCCGCCTCGGGACGCTGGGGCGGCGTCACTTCCAAGACGACAATGGACTGCCCCTGCAGCGCCTCATGTTTGGGCAGTGGATAGGGAATCAGGCGCAGCCACGGCGGCACGCCCTTCCCGTGCAACAATCCCAGGATGAACGCGCCTCCCGGGACGGCCTGCCCCGGCGACAATCCCAGATACATGCGCACATAGTCCTCCGCAAAGTTGTCCCACGACAGCAGGACGAAGTGCGTGACCCCGTAGCGGCGCACCAGGGCATAGGCATCGTCCGCCGAAGACGCGGCGAAGATTTCAGCACCATGTTTGAATCCTTCGACGTTCTCCCACGTGAGCGTCCCCAAGCCCTGGAATCCGCCGTGGTAGACCAGCTTGACCGTCGTGGTCGGCGCGGCAGCGACCACGACCGGATCGCGCCCCATGCGCCCGCGGAGCCAGTGAGCGAAGTCGCGTTCGGCCAGCTGGAGAATGTCATCCTTTGTGTATTCCCTGCTCCAAAAGGTCGACCGGATCGAGCCGACCGCACCGGGAACAAACAGGAGCGCACCGGCCAGCCGCCAAATGTGGAGCGACTTGCGCTCTGGCAGGTACCGCTCCAGCACCGCCAGCAGAATCACGAGGAGGGCGAATACGAGCGCGTCACATTGGCCCCACCAGCGGATTTCCCGGCAGGTCAACACCAGCAGCAGAAGGACCGGCGCCAGCGCCATGGCCAGATGCGCCTGCCAGAGGCGGGGGAGATTCGCCCGCCAAACGAGCAAAGCCGCCGGCAGGATCACCAGCAGCGGCAGGCCGCGCGCCAGCAGCGTGAAGCCAGCGGGGCCGCTCGCGAGGTACGACGCGAGACTCTGGCCTTCGGCGACGTACTGGGTACCCAGTTGCCACACAAATCGATCCGCCACGACAAACGTTTCGCTCTTCGTGAGCAGGATGGTGACCGGCAAAGACGCCACGGCTGCGACGGCAAAGGCGCAGGCCAGCATCTCCCGGCGGGTAAAAACGAAGCCCTCTTCGCCCAGCATCCGGGAAATCCGGCACAGCAACTCACCGGCACCGAGCCAGGCCAGCGCGTAGAGCGGATGGTTGACCTCCAGCCTGAGTCCCAAATGGGAGGGAAAATACTCGATCAGGTAGGCCGCGAGGCTCGTCGCGCATCCGACGATGCCCCATAGGCGCCACAGCGTCGGGTCGCGCCCCCAAACGCCCGCCTTCGACGGGCCGCGGCACAGCCAGCCGGACCAGATCGCGCCTGCGCCGACCCCGACCAGCACCGGCACTTGACTGGCCGCGCTGATCCACAGGCCGATGCCGCCGGCCACGGCCGAAGCGACAAACCATCGGCGCGCCCCGCGCCGCACCGGCAGCCATTCCGCCAGTGCCCGCTCCGCGCCGGACAGCCGGTCGAGGGTTGCGTTCTCCGCTCGGGTCCAGCCGCAGCCGCCGGCAAGCAAAAGCACCACCGTCAGCATCGCGCACGCCTCGAGGATCCCGTGATGATCCGGATAATCCGCCACGAAGTACAAATAGAAGGGGAGTGTCGAGACCATGCCGGCCGCCAACAGTGACGCCGGAAACGAACCAAACCGTCGCGCCACCAACGGCATCAGCCCCAGCAAGAACAGTCCGAGCAAAACCGGATTGACCAGGAGCGCCGCCCGTTCGACCGACGCCCCCATGACGCGCCCGGACAGGGTGTGGTCCGTCCAGGCGAGCAGACCCAGCCACCAGCGGAAGGGCGAAGCCCAATGCACCTCGCGTCCGCGAGGAGCGTTGTCGTAATCGACCCGGCGGATCCGCCATCCTCCCCCCGCCAGCATCGTCTGCGTCTGCATGATCCATTGATAACCGTCGTCACCCACCTCCGGCAGGACCAGCGGGCGGCGCCCCAACGCGTAACCCGTGGGCGATGACGGATCGACCTCCGGTGGATCCACCATCACTCCATAGAGGCTCGTGAGGCCCTGCACGTGGCTGATCCGGACACCGCCGTCCCACGCCACGAAGCCCAGCACCAACATCAAGGCAATCTTCCAGGAACGGAACGGCGAACGTGGGAACCGGGGCATGAAGTCACCTCTCGAAAGGCGCGTTTTGCACTCTGCCGCCGCCCACTGCCGATTCAAGGCTCTTCAATCCGGTACGAGGAGCGGGAAGTCGGCAGGCCCAAGGCAAAATCGATCACCGCACCTCCTCCCCGATCGGTGCGAGGCTTGCCTCGGCCCACGATTATCCGCTAAGAACCCCTGCCCGGAATCTGTCCGGACGCCGGCTGGAAGCCGCCACACCTTGATCACCATGACCGCATGCGCTGAGAAGTTCCGATGTTCACTTTGCCTGCTGCTGGCCGGGACCGCACTGGCCGTCCCGGCCCCCGCCCAGGGCACCTACCGCAATCGCGACAACCCGAATCTCGGCGACACAGGCGATGGCATCTACCCGATTCCATACCAACTGCCGACGGTCACGGATGTCACCACGATCATCGATCGCATCCGGGCTTACGTCGACGAGGCCAGTCCGACCCGCGTGATCGACACCGCGACGGGAAAAGAGATCACCGACTTCACGCAACCGGTTGCCACGGCCGCGGCGGCTCCGGGTGCCGGTGGAGAATTCGGGCCCTGGTCCTACCCGATGGGCGTCATCTGTGCCGCTATGCTGCGGGCCGCCGCCGTCACCGGCGATCCCCGCTATGCTGAATTCACCCGCCGTCACGTCCAGTTCATCGGCGATCGCCTGCCCTATTTCCGGCGGCAGGCGGAGTTGTTTCCCGTCGAAAGAGGCGGCGATAGCCGGGGGCCGGGACCGCGCCGTAACAGCTTCAAGGGCGCCATCCTCACCGAGAGCCTCGATGACTCCGGCGCGATGGGCGCGGCCCTGGTCAAGGCCCGGCTCGCCGGCGTGGGTCCGGATCTGCGGCCGCTCATCGATCGCCTCGCCGATTTTGTCGCCCACCAGCAGTTCCGCCTGCCGGACGGCGCGTGGGCCCGGCACCGGCCGCAACCGGTGTCGCTCTGGGCGGACGATTACTACATGAGCGTCCCGTTCATGGCGCAAATGACCCGGCTGACCGGCGATCCCCGCTACGTCAACGACGCCGCCCGGCACGTGCTGGTCGCGTCCGAGCGGCTGTTCAACCGCCGCATGCAGCTGTTCGTCCACGGTTGGAACGCCAACCAGCCGTACAATCCGCCCTTCTACTGGGGCCGGGCCAACGGCTGGGTGATGATGGCCATCGTGGAATTGCTCGACGTCCTGCCGGCCGACCATCCGGACCGCCCGAAGATCCTTGATCTACTCCAGCTGCACATGCAGGGCGTGGCGCCGCTGCAATCGCCCGACGGCCTGTGGCACAACCTGCTCGACAAGGCCGATTCCTACGAGGAGACCTCCTGCACCGCGATGTTCATCTACAGCATGGCCCACGCGATCAACGAGGGCTGGATCAGCCCCGTGAGCTACGGCTCGGTGGTCCAGGCGGCTTGGAACGGCCTCTCCACCAAGGTCAACGCGCGCGGCCAGGTGCTCGATACCTGTGTCGGCACGACGTTCGCCGCCGACAACGTCTATTACTATCACCGGCCCACCAGTCCCGACTCGAGCCTCGGCGTCGGCTCGGCCCTCCTCGCCGGCTCCGAGATGATCCGGCTGCTGCAGAATCCGAGAATCGAGATCCGGAAACAGTGGCGCACCTATCATTACATCCCCAAATGACCGGCCCTGCCCAACGCATGCAACGCCTCCTCTCCGGCAATGCGAACGATTTCGGACTGGCCTGCGCTTGTCCTCCGGCACGGCCGCTCTCTGTCGATTGATCGCGGCACGTTGATTCCCATGGATCACAACCTCACCTTGGACTGTCAGACATCACGTACCCGCCTCTGCAATGCAACCGCCCCATGCGCTCCTACAAGAATTACC
>JBGOXZ010000033.1:0-13030 GCA_041479395.1 Opitutaceae bacterium | reverse complement strand
CTCGTACAGTGCGGACTCATCAAACAAGTAAACTTCGTGCGCGAGCCCACGCGTTACTGCCCCAATCTACACCAGCATGCGCACTTCCACGACGAGACCACCGGCGAGATCCATGACATCAACATTCCGGCCGACCTCATGGCCCAACTCCGCTCGTTGCTCCCGCCTGGCTATACGGCCGTGAGCGTCGATCTCAGTTTTCGCGGTTCGGCGTGTTCCGCCGACACCATTCCTGACCACCGCAACTGACCGGATTTCCAAGTTCATCCTGCCACCATTTCCTATGAGCCAACTCGTCATCCAAGACCTGCACGTCGCCATTGGCGACAAACCTGTCGTCAAGGGCGTCTCGCTTGCCGTCAGTCAGGGTGAAGTCCATGCCGTCATGGGCCCCAATGGCACGGGCAAGTCCACCCTGGCCAAGGCGATCGCCGGCCACCCCGACTACACGATCACGCACGGCGACGTCCTCCTTGATGGCCGTTCCCTCCTTGCCATGGAACCCGATGAACGCGCCCGCGCCGGCCTCTTTCTCGCCTTCCAATATCCGAGCGAGGTCCCCGGCGTAACCATCGCCAACTTCGTTCGCGCCGCCCTGCAGGCCCGCCTCGGCGAAAGTGCGGAACTGGATGCCACCGGCTACTACAAGAAGCTCTATGAAAAGATGGATTTGCTGAAGATCGACCGGAAGTTCACCTCCCGGTCAGTCAACGAGGGTTTCTCCGGCGGCGAGAAGAAGCGCTGCGAAATCCTCCAGATGGCCATGCTCGACCCGAAGTTCGCCATGATGGATGAAACCGACTCCGGCCTCGATATCGACGCCCTGCGCGTCGTCGCCGACGGCGTCAACAAGCTCCGCAGCGGCCAGCTCGGCATCCTGCTCATCACCCATTACCAGCGCCTCCTCAATTACATCGTGCCCGACTTCGTGCACGTCATGTACGACGGCCGCATTGTCCGCAGCGGCGACAAGGGCCTCGCCCTTGAGCTCGAGGCCAAGGGCTACACCTGGCTGAAGAAGGAACTGGTGCACGCCTGAACCGCATCAACCACCGAGCCACAGAGGACCCAGAGACAAAAACGACAGGCATGGCCTCAGAGCTTGCCCTGCCTCAGTGGCGCAAAATCAATCCTTCCCATGGCTGACACCGATATTCTCGAGACCCAGACCGCCGCCACCAGTTCTGTCGCCGGCATTGACCAGTCCGTCGGTGACTTCAAATACGACGTCAAATACGACTTCGACGCCGGCACCGGCCTCTCCGAGCGCACCATCCACTACATCAGCGAGGTCAAGAAGGAGGCGCCGTGGATCCACGAATTCCGTCTCAACGCGCTGAAGACTTTCCTCGCCAAGCCGCTCCCGACTCATTGGGCCACGCGCGACCTCGAGAACATCAACTTCGACAAGATCCGCTACTACCTTTCCCAGGGTACCAAGCCGAAGCGCTCCTGGGACGAAGTCCCGGCCGACATCAAGAAGACCTTCGAGCGCCTCGGCATTCCGGAGCAGGAGCGCAAGTTTCTGGCCGGCGTCGAGGCCCAGTTCGACAGCGAGGCCGCCTACTCCAACATCAAGGAGGTGGTCGCGAAACAGGGCGTCATTTTCCTCAACTCCTCCGAGGCCCTGCGTACGCACCCGGAGATCTTCCGCCGGTGGTTTGGCAAGGTCATCCCGACCGGCGACAACAAGTTCTCCGCCCTGAACAGCGCCGTCTTCTCCGGCGGCTCGTTCATCTACGTGCCGCCCGGCGTGAAGGTCGCGCACCCGCTGCAGGCTTATTTCCGCATCAATGCCGAGAATTTCGGCCAGTTCGAGCGCACCCTCATCATCGTCGACGAGGGCAGCGAGGTCACCTACATGGAGGGCTGCACCGCGCCGAAGTTTTCCACCACCACCCTGCACAGCGCCGTGGTGGAGCTGGTCGCGCTCAAGGGTGCCAAGATCCAGTACATCACCGTCCAGAATTGGGCGCCCAACGTTTTCAACCTCGTCACCAAGCGCGGCCTCGCCCACGAGGAGGCTGAGATCAAGTGGATCGACTGCAACATCGGGAGCCGCCTGACCATAAAGTACCCGGGCGTTGTGCTCCGGGGCCGCAAGTCTCGCGGCGAGGTCATCTCCATCGCCCTCGCCAACGACGGCCAGCATCAGGACACCGGCGCCAAGATGGTCCACGCCGCCGATGAAACCACCTCCACGATCGTCGCGAAATCCATTTCGGTCGGCCAGGGCCGCAGCACGTACCGCGGCCTCGTGCACATCCCGCGGCACCTCAAGGGCTGCAAGAACAACACCGAGTGCGATGCGCTGCTCATCAACACGAATTCACGCACCGACACCTATCCGGCCATCACGGTGCGCGGCCAGCAGCACGCCGCGCAGCACGAGGCCAGCGTGTCGAAGGTCAGCGAGGAGATGATTTTCTATATGCAGTCGCGCGGCCTCACCGAGGCGCAGGCCATGAGCCTCGCCGTGAACGGCTTCGTCAACGACCTCGTGCGCCAGTTCCCGATGGAATACTCCGTCGAACTCAAGCGCCTCATCGACCTCGAAATGGAAGGCTCCGTGGGCTGAAGCCCGAACCGCCACAGAGAGCACGGAGAACCGAGCCGAGTTCACCGAGCCTTCTCTCTGGGCTCTCCCTGAAATCTCTGTGTCCTCTGTGACCAAGCATATGTCTGCTCTGCCCGACATCCAAACTGCCGCCCCCAACGGCGCCTTCACGTCCGAGATGCTCGCGGCGCACCTCGCCGCGCTCGGCCACCTTCCAAAGTGGTGGCTCGACCTCAAGCGCGAGGCATGGAACCGCTTCGCTGCCCTGCCGCTGCCTCAACGCACAAATGAGCTCTGGCGTTTCAGCAATGTCACCGGCCTCAAACTCGACGGCTACACCCTGCCGGCCCTGGCCGATCTCAAATCTCAGATCTCAAATTTCAAATCTCCCTCCGCGGGCGCATTTCCGCAGGCGGCGACCCTAGCGTTTGCCAACAACCGCGCCCTTCCGGGCGAGGCGCTGCCCGCCGACCTGCGGGAGGAAGGTGTGATCTTCGAGCCGATCGAGACCGCCCTGGCCGGCCACGCCGACCTGTTCCGACAGCACTTCATGGCCCAGCCGGTCAACCTCGGCTCGGAGAAGTTCGCCGCGCTCAATGCCGCGCTGACCACGAGCGGCGCCTTCCTGTATGTGCCGCGGGATGTCGAGCTGGCGCAGCCGCTGGTGGTAACCCACGTCCTCGCTGGGGCCGGCTCCGCCGTTTTTCCCCATACGCTCGTCATCCTCGGGGACAACGCCAGGGCCACCTTGGTGGAGAACTTCCTGTCGGCCGATCCGGCCGAAGCCGGCTTCGTCACCGGCGTCAACGATCTGTACGCCGGTCCCGGCGCCCAGCTCACCTATGTCGGAACGCAAAACTGGTCGCCCGGCACGCTGGCGTTCCAGCTGAATTCCACG
The DNA here is from genome assembly GCA_041479395.1 of Opitutaceae bacterium. Lineage (GTDB taxonomy): Bacteria > Verrucomicrobiota > Verrucomicrobiia > Opitutales > Opitutaceae > Fen-1467. Next base: position 9,575 of record JBGOXZ010000033.1, on the reverse strand, counting down.
GTGGTGCAGCGCGACGCCCGCGTCCTCTCCCTCAATCTCCACCTGGGCGGCCGCCAGTCGCGCCATGAGTCGCACAGCCGCCTCCAGGGTCCCGGCGCCTACAGCGAGATGCTCGCGCTCACCGTCGCGCAAGGCGCGCAGGAATTCGACCAGCGCACGTTGCAGTCGCATCAGGTGCCCAACACCGGTTCGAACCTGCTCTACAAAAACGTCCTGCTCGACCAGGCGCGCACCATTTTCTCCGGGCTCATCATCGTCGATCCCGACGCGCAGAAGACCGACGCCTATCAGAGCAACCGCAATCTGCTGCTCAGCGATGAAGCCGAGGCCAACTCGCTGCCCGGGCTGGAGATTCAGGCCAACGACGTCCGCTGCACGCACGGCGCGACCAGCGGCCACGTCGACGAGGAGCAGATGTTCTACCTCAAGTCCCGCGGCATCACCGCGGCCGTCGCGCGCGAATTGCTGGTCTTTGGCTTCTTCGAGGAGGTGCTCAACAAGCTCGAGAACGAGCAGCTCCACGCCGCACTGCGCGACCTGATCCAGACCAAGTTCACGCATTAAACGCCCGGGCGCCGCGAGCATCAACCGCCATCCGGAGATCCTCGCGTCCTTTGCGTCCCCGCCCCCTTGCGCCAAAAACCATGACCAAGGAACGCACGCTCTCCCGCGACGTCACGGCCACCCAGATTCCCAGCGGCGACCGGATCGCTCTGCCCGCCGGCACCAAGGTCCATATCACCCAGACGCTCGGTGGCAGCTTTACGGTGATGGTCGACTTTGGCCTCGCGCGCATCGACAGCCGCGACGCCGATGCCCTGGGCGAGAAGGCTGGCGACGAGGTCAAGCCGGCCGCCCCGACCCCGGACGGGGCGCCCGATCCCGAGCTGGTCTGGGACCAACTCAAGAAAGTCTACGACCCGGAGATCCCGGTGAACATCGTCGACCTCGGCCTGGTTTACTCGATGGACGTCGAGAAGCTCGACGCCGGCTACCGGGTGAATATCTCGATGACGCTCACGGCGCCCGGCTGCGGCATGGGCCCGGCGATCGCCGAGGACGCCCGCGGCAAGATCATGCTCGTACCCGGCGTCAATTCCGCCGATGTGCGGCTCGTCTGGGAGCCGCCGTGGAACCAGTCGATGATCAGCGAAGAGGGCAAGATGCGCCTCGGCCTGGTCTGAGCGTAGCCGCCGCCCGACGGTAGTGGGTCAGTCAGGCTGGATCAGGCCGCAATTGTAGGTCGGGGTTTCTTGTCCGCCGAAGCCTCGTGCGAAGGCGGAATCCCCGCCAGAGTAATTTCGCCGGTTATCGGTGTCGGGCATAAAGGGCCCGACCTACACAAATGACCCACCGCCGCCCGACCTCGCGGTTGACACCGGCGGCGTTCGCGCGATGGTGTCGGCATCGCGTGACACGGGGTGTTCCCGCTGGGGAACTGAGAACATACCCGTCGAACCTGATCCGGATCATACCGGCGAAGGAATCGTCACGACCGACCGCGGCGCGTTGGGCGCCGGGCCGGTCACGGCGGGTTCTGCGCCGGACCCGCCTCCCTGCCGCCATGTTTACCGCCGCACACTGCGCCTCGATCCTTGATGAAATCCGCGCCCGCAAGCCGCTGGTGCACAACATCACCAACTACGTCGTGATGAACAATACGGCGAACGCGCTGCTCGCGCTGGGTGCCTCGCCCGCCATGGTTCACGCCAATGAGGAGGTCGAGGAGTTTGTGGCGATCTCCTCTGCGCTCGTGATCAACATCGGCACGCTTTCCCCGGCCTGGGTCACGGCGATGGAGAAGGCCGCCCTCGCCGCGACGGCGCGCGGCACACCCTGGGTGCTCGATCCGGTCGGCGCCGGCGCCACCGGCTACCGCACCCGCACCTCCGCCACCCTGGCCGGCCTGCATCCCAGCTGCATTCGCGGCAATGGCAGCGAAATCATGGTGCTCGCCGGCGCCACCGCCGAGAAGACGCGCGGCGTGGACAGCTCGCGCGGCTCGGCCGACGCGCTCGACGCCGCCCGCCAGCTCGCCCGGGCCACCGGCGCCGTCGTGGCGATCACCGGGGCAATCGATTACGTCACCGATGGCACCCAGCTCGTTGGTCTGGCCAACGGGCACCCGCTTATGGCCAGAGTCACGGGGCTCGGTTGCACCGCCACCGCGCTGGTCGGCGCCGCGCTCGCGGTCGAGAAGGATCGCCTGGCCGCCGTCGCCGCCGGCCTGTCTTATCTGGCCATTGCCGGTGAAATCGCCGCCGAAAAAAGCCCCGGACCCGGTTCGCTCCAGCTCCATCTCCTCGACGCTCTGCATCAGCTCGACGCCGCCACCATCCAGCGCCGCCTCAAGGTCGTGGGATGAGCCGTCGACTGATTTTCTCCCATCCGCCAAACCCAGCGTTGCAGAATGTCCTCACGCAAAGACGCGAAGGTGCAAAGACAAATTCGGATCGTAAGCGGATTCCCCTTGGCAGTCTTGGCGGCTTTGCGCGAGGTGGGGTCCTTTGTCGCTCGAGCTAAAACCACGGCATGCGCCCACAATTCGATCTCTCGCTCTACCTCGTCACCGACCCGGAAATGACCACGCGCCGCGGCCTCGTGGAGACGGTGGCGGCCGCGGTTGACGGCGGCGTGACCATGGTCCAACTGCGGCACAAGGGCGGACCGATGCAGGCGATCATCGACGCCGGCCGCGCGCTACGCGCGCTGCTGGCGCCACGCGGCATTCCGCTCATCGTCAACGACCGCGTCGATGTCGCGCAGGCCGTTGGCGCGGATGGGGTCCACGTCGGCCGCAACGATCCGCCGCCCGCCGCCGCGCGGGCCATCCTCGGACCGGGCGCCATCATCGGATTTTCCATCACCGGCGAAAGCCAGCTCGCCGACTTCGATCCCGCCGTGGTCGATTACGTGGGACTGGGACCGCTGTTTCCCACCGGCACCAAAGCGGATGCGGCGCCGGCGATCGGCGAGGCCGCGTTCGCCAGCATCCGCCGCCGGCTGCACTGTCCCGTCGTCGCGATCGGGGGGATCTCCACGTTCAACGCCGCGCGCGCCATCGCGGCCGGCGCCGACGGTGTCGCCGTCGTGTCCGCGATCTGCGCGGCGTCCGATCCCCGCGCCGCCGCCCGCGCCCTGCGCGCCGCCGTGGACACCGCCCGGCCAAAGTCCCGTGCGACGTCGAGTTGAGGCCGGAGACTGTCCTCACCTAAAAGGCATCAGCTCAGCGGAGACAGGCAAATTCGGGGTTTCCCTGCACGACCAACCTGCCAGATTTTGTCTTATGCGCCACTTTGCCCTGCTTCTCTTTGGTCTGGCCTTTCGCGCTGGCGTTCTTGCCGCTGCGTCCCCCGCTGATTTATGGAACGGCCAGGACTTCACCGGCTGGGAATTTGTCGCCAGTCCCGCCACGGACATCGCGTCCGTCTGCCACGCCAATGCCGGCGTGCTCGCCACGGACGGCCAACCCATCGGCTATGTTGCGACCACCGCCGCCTACGCCAACTACCGTCTCCATGTCGAGTGGCGCTGGACGGGAAAGGCCGGCAACGGCGGCGTGCTGGTGCACATCTCCTCGGGCCCGAAGGACCGCCAGTGGCCCCTTTGTTTCCAAATCCAACTGAAAGCTCACCACGCCGGCGATCTGCTTCCCATGGCCGGCGCCCGGTGCGCGGAGTTGCCGTCGCCGACCGCGACGCAGGTCGACAAGACCGGCGTCGACAACGAGAAGCCCGCCAGCGAATGGAACACCTGCGACATTGTCTGCCGGGATGACACCATCGCATGCTCGGTCAACGGCGTGCCGCAGAACCGCGTCACCGGTTGCACGCTCCGGGACGGAAAGATCGGCTTCCAATTCGAGGGCACACCCTTCGAGCTGCGCAACCTCCGGCTTACCCCGCTCGAGTAGCTGCCGGCATCGCGTTTGTCCCCGTCCATTCGTTGCCGGGCAGACATGTCAGCTAATCGTTGACGTTCATAGAGTCGTCTGGGTGCGGCGCCCGCGCCGCGTCGGGCCCAAGCGCGTAGGAATATGCTCGCAACAGCGCCGGCCACTAGCAAACTGCCCCGCGTTTTGCGCATGAGCCCAGGCTGTCGAACACCCCGCGCGACCCGACTGGATGGAAACGGTCGCGCCCCCCGCCGCGTCTCGTGGCGCACCGGTCTGGCGGGGAGTTGAACCCCGCCACCGACGCAATCTCCGCCGACCCGCTTCGCCGGTATCGTCTCCCTCTTTTACCCGTACTCCACCAGCTGATGACCCCCGAATCCATGAATACCCTGACTCCAATCCTCGCAGCGGCGAATGCAGACACCTCGACTTTGGGCGGGGTGGACTGGCTGGCCATTGCCCTCTACTTCAGCGTCCTGCTGGGCGTGGCCTGGTGGGTGGTCAAGCGGGGCAAGGACACCGCCGCCGACTACTTCCTGGCCGGCCGCAATCTTGGCTGGTGGGTCATCGGCGCTTCCATTTTCGCGTCCAACATCGGCTCGGAGCACATCGTCGGCCTGGCGGGGTCGGGCGCCAAGGACGGTGTGGCGATGGCGCATTACGAGCTGCATGCCTGGTGCCTGCTGGTACTGGCCTGGGTGTTCGTGCCCTTCTACGCCCGCTCGCTCGTGTTCACCATGCCCGAGTTTCTCGAGCGGCGCTTCAGCACCAGTTCGCGCTACGTGCTGTCGATCGTGTCGCTGGTTACGTTTGTCGTGTCGAAGATCGCGGTGGGCATTTTTGCCGGCGGGGTCGTGTTCTCCACGCTTCTGCCGGAGATCCACCTGAACTTCGGGGGGATCGAGATCAACAGCTTTTGGATCGGTTCGGTGGCGGTGATCGTGCTGACCGGCCTGTATACCGCGCTCGGCGGCATGCGCGCCGTGGCCTACAATGATGCCGTCCAGGTTTTCGTCCTGATCTGCGGTTCGGCAACCCTGACGTTTTACGGCCTGTACAAGCTGGGCGGCTGGCACGAACTGCGCGCCCTGTGCGGCTCCGACATGTTCAACCTGTGGAAACCGATGACTCCCCCAGGCGTGGAGTCGACCTGGGCGCCGGTGCTGGAACGCGCGGCCGACGGACATGTGGTCAAGCAGGCGTGGTACTTCAACAGCCACTACCCGTGGCTGGGCATGCTGATCTGCGCGCCGGTCATCGGTCTGTGGTACTGGTGCACGGACCAATACATCGTGCAGCGGGCGCTGGCCGCCCCCAACGAACAGGTCGCCCGCCGCGGCAGCATCTTCGCTTCCTTCCTCAAGCTGTTCCCCCCTTACCTGTTCATCATTCCGGGCATGATCTGCTTTGCCTTGGTCAAGAGCGGCAAGGTGCCGGAGCTGAGTGCCCATTTTGACGCCCAGAACGCCTTCCCGTTGATGGTGAAACACCTGCTGCCGCCGGGACTGAGGGGCATCGTGGTGGCCGGCTTGCTTTCGGCGCTGATGGGCTCGCTGGCGGGCGTGTTCAACGCATGCTCCACGCTCTTCACCGTGGACCTGTACGAGAAATTCAAGCCGGGCGCGTCCCAGTCCCAGATCGTGCGCACGGGTCGCATCGCCACCACCATCATGGTGCTCATCGCCCTGGCGTGGATTCCCGTGGTCCAGGGCGCCCACAGCCTCTACGACTACCTGCAGTCCGTGCAGGGCTACCTGGCGCCGCCGATCTTCGTCGTCTTCTTCTTCGGCGTATTCTGGAAGCGACTCAACGCCAAAGGCTGCCTGTGGGCCATGGTGGTGGGTTTCGCCCTCGGAATTTTCCGCATGCTGGTGGACACCCCCGTCACCATGAAGCTGGAGGGTTTTGCGAACGGCTACACGCCGGGTTCGCTCCTGTGGATCATCAACAACATCAACTTCCAGTATTTCAGCATCATCATTACCCTGGTATCGGCAGTGGTCATGGTGGTGGTCAGCTATGCGACCACCAACCCGGACTATGCGCGCATCAAGAGCCTGACCTTCGGCACGGCCACGACCGAGGACAAGGCGAATACCTATGCGAGTTGGGACTGGCGCGAAGTGGCGGCTTCGGGCTTCATCCTGGTCTGCATTCTCGGCGCCTACCTCTACTTCCGCGGCTGAACGGGCGGCTCTCCGCGTCCGCCCTCCCGGCCTCCAGCTTCGCTCGCCGGCACGGTTGAACCCGCCCGGCCCTCCTTTTCATTGGACAAGCGGGACCGGGCGCGCACAGTTTGCCCAGATATGTCCGCGCAAAATCTCGTGTCCGATTTCCGCAACCCGGTCCCGCCCGCCCGCCTCGACGACGATGACGATGACGACGAGCGCGAGGAGGAGGCGAAAACCGCGCAGCTGCCGCCGGCCGTCGGCGCGCTGATCCAGAGGAAGTTCCTTGATGCGCGGAAACTGTTCCTATGGGGCCCGGTGACTGACGAGACGGGCAAGGATGTCTGCGAAAAACTGCTTTACCTGGAGGCCGTCGCCCCGGGCAAGGACATCACCTTCTACATCAATACGCCCGGTGGCTCCATCACGGCGGGCATGGCAATGTACGACACCATCAAACTGCTGACTTCGCCCGTCACGGTGGTGGTCACCGGCATGGCTGCGTCCATGGGTTCCGTCCTGCTTTGCGCCGCCCCCAAGGGCCGCCGCTTGATCTATCCGCACGCCCGCGTGCTCATCCATCAGCCCCTCATCGCCGGCCGCTTCATCGGCCCCGCCACCGACATCAACATCCAGGCGAAGGAAATGGAGAAGCTGCGCGATGAGTTGAACCAGATCCTGGCCACCGCGTCGGGCCAGCCGATCGAGAAGATCGCCAAGGACACCGATCGCGATTTCTATCTCAACGCGCGCGAGGCGATCGATTACGGCCTGGCCGACCGGATTGTGGAGACATTGTAGGAAGGTCGCCTGGGGCGACCGAAGGAAGCCCGCAAGCGGGCTTCCAGCCTGCAAGGATGACGCAGGCCGGGGATGCCTGCGCCACGTGACACAGGCTTTCAGCCGGCAAAGATGGGAGGAGGCAGGGATGGCTGCCCAGTGGGGTGCAGGCTTCCTACCCGACCGGAGACGCCCCCATGCCGGGGTTCACGGTTTTCCTTCCGTCAGCGGTGCCGCCGGCGATTCGGCCAGCTCCGCTTTCCACGCGTCCGCCTGCTCGCGGTCGCCAGCGGTGAGCGCGGCCGCCAAGGCGTCGCGCAGGACCGCCGCGCGCCAGTTTCGCCCGAGCGCATCGTTCCGCAGAATCGCCTGATAAACCGCCACCGCCCGCGCCGCCGCGCCGCCCGCGCCCAGCAGTTTCGCCGCCTGCTGCGCGAGGGGCGCCTCGCCGAGCTTGAACGATTCCGGCAGCGCCACGGCTTCGAGCGAGCGCGCCGCGCCGGGCTTGTCACCGACCGCCACCTTTTCCCACGCCAAGGCCAGGCCCAGGATAAGGCCGGGATACTCATGCATTCCGTCCTCCATCACGCGCCGGGCCTCGGCGGGTTTTTTCTCCAGTTCGAGCAGGCGTGCCTTGCGCAGCAGCGCGTAGGGTGCGAGCGCGCGGGGCAGCGTGCCCAGCTTCGCGAGCTGTTCCTCGAGCGTCACGGCAAACGGCCGGTACAGCGGATCGCCGATGAAAATCGTCTGCCAGCTCAGTGCTGGCGTCGCGTAGCAAGCCGCGTCGCCCAGCGTCTTGCCGGCGACCAGCGCCCGCACCAGCAGCTGCGGCTGGAGCGTGAGCTGCAGGTAGGGTTCGAAGACGTTGCCGAACGTGGCGGTGACGCCCCGCGCCACGAGCGGCCCGCACCAGCCCGCCGTCGCTGACCGCAGCGTCCGGGCGGAATCACTGTGAATGTGCAACGCCATGGCTCCGGACGGAAACCGAAAGCCGTTGAGTGCCATCGGACCATCGAGATCGCTGGCATACCAGCCGAAGTACAGCACCGGAGCGTCGAATCGCGCGCGGGCGGCGGGCCGCCTTCGCGGTTCACGTCACCGTCGAAACCCAACTCTCCCAGCAGGCCGGCCGTGAGTTCGAGCCACCGCTCGCCGTCGGGATGCGGCCCGCGCAAATCGACATAATAGCGTCCGCACAGCCCGGTGCGTTCCGCCTCGAGCGCATGGTCGACCAGGCGGCGGGCCGCATCCTCCGTCGGACCGTCGAGGCGCGCCACCTTGACCACGGGTTCGTTCTCGAACGGGGACGGTCGCTCGACGCGAAACAGCGGGTTGGGCACCCAACCGTTGATGTTGTAGGTGCTGTGCGCGAGCATGGTCAGCTCCGAATCGACCGCGCCTTGGTTGGTGCGGAACTCCTGGCGCAGCGCGAGCCGCGGCTCGTCGACATAAAACCGCGGCTCATGACTCACCCGCAACGGCACGCCGCGACAAACCACCAGATAGCTGATGCGGTGGTCGAAGACGCCGTAGCGCTTGCGCCCCAGGCTGTCGGTCAGCGTGGTGGCAAAAGCATCGATCCAGCCGCGTGCCACCAGCTCGTCCTGCAGCGGCTGATAGACGGTGGCGATGAACGCCGGCCAGCCGATGGTCTCGTCGGACGACATCGGCAGCGCGATGATGTTGGCCGGCGGCACGCCGCGCCGGCCGGCGTAGTAGCGGGCGAGCTGCACGGAGTCGGCCTCGTTCGCGTTGGCCAGAATCACGACGCGCTTCGGGAGACCCGTGCCGTCATCCTCCGCCGGGCGGGCCGGGGCGACCAGCAGACCGGCGATAAGACCGGAGAGAGCCAGCCATCTGCCAGGACGGTACACATCGTCAATGTAGAGGGCGCCGGCCGATTTTCGAGACCGGTTTCGCCCGGCTTGCTTTTCCCTCCGGCCCGATCTTATGTGGGGCCCGGCGATGGATTCCGCCTTCCCGTTTGGGAGAACCGCCCCGCGCTTGCGGCCGCTGATGACTCCTGTTCCAGTCCATTCTGAAACAGACAAGTCATGGTGCTATACCTTCTCATCGCTTTGGGCGGCGCGCTCGGCAGCGTAGCGCGCTTTGGGATCTCCGGCCTCGTTGCCAACCAAATCGGAGCCACGTTTCCTTGGGGCACGTTTGTCGTCAACGTCACCGGTTCATTCATCATCGGCTTTTTCGCCACGCTGACCGGACCGGATGGCCGTGTCTTTGCCAGCAGCAATGCGCGGCAGTTTTTCATGACCGGCATCTGCGGCGGCTATACCACCTTTTCGTCGTTCAGTCTGCAGACGCTGAACCTGGCAAACGACGGAGAGTGGTTCCAAGCTGGCGGCAACGCCGTGCTCTCCCTCGTCTCCTGTCTCGTGGCGGTGTGGCTCGGCTACCTGGCCGCCGCCACCCTCAACAACCTCAAAGGCGCCTGACCATGGAAATACCCCACGATTCCGTCCTGCTTCGCATCTTTATCGGCGAATCCGACAAATGGCACCATCAGCCACTCTACGAGGTCATCGTGCTCAAAGCGCGGGAGCTGCATCTGGCCGGCGCCACGGTGCTGCGCGGCGCGATGGGCTTCGGCAAATCGAGCCGGCTGCATACGAGCAAAATTCTGCGTCTCTCGATGGACCTGCCGCTGGTGATCGAGATCGTCGACAGCGAAGAGAAGATCAACGCCTTCCTCCCGGTCATCGACCAGATGATCG
>JBGOXZ010000032.1:0-13088 GCA_041479395.1 Opitutaceae bacterium | reverse complement strand
CTCGCTTGAGAAAGCGGTGTCACGGTTGAAAGCCAAGACCTCGGCGGGCCTGCGTGCCATCGGGCTTGGTTGGAAGCGTGGCTTCTTTGATCACCGCTTGCGGGCTGATGACGACAGGTTGGATGTTTTCCTCTACGTCTTTCTCAATCCCTACCGCGCCGGCCTTTGTGCACGTAGCGAATCTTGGCGATGGTTTTATTGTCATTCTGACGACTGGGTGTGGTTTCGCGACTGCTTGAATGCGGATCGCCCACCGCCGGAATGGCTCGCCGTGTAGGAACTTGCTTGCAAGCGATTCTTCTCATCGCCTGTAAACAGGCTCCCACAAGACCTGAATCGCCTGCAAGCAGGCTCCTACATCGCAAGCGTGTCCACTGACTCCCATATATCCTCACCTGCTCCCGACCCCTACAACCGGCCGCCGGCTTGGTGGCAGCGGCACGCCGATGTGATGTGGGCGACCGGCGTCGGCGTGCTGACCGCGCTGCTGACCGTCATCTCGTTTCCGCCGGCCAATGTGCCGGAGTTCGCTTATGCGTTCGCCGTGCCGGCCATCTATTGGGCCTACCGTCGGCCGCCCTTCCAGCTTTACGCCGGCACGCTGCTCGCGGCGCAGGCGGTGGCGTGGTGGACGCTGCTCTGGTGGCTGCACCACGTCACGTGGGTCGGCCTCCTCCTGATCGGACCGATCATCGGCACGTGGATTGGGGTGTGGTATCTCGCCGTGTGGTGGATGATGCCGCGGCTGGCGGGCCGGCCGGTGCTGCTGCGGATCATCGGACTCTTTGGCCTCGCGGGCGGGTGGGTGCTGCTCGAATGGTTGCGCACGTGGTTTCTGAGCGGCTTTCCGTGGCTGCCGCTCGCCGCCAGCCAGTGGCAGCGCACGGCGCTACTACAAGTGGCGGCGTTCACCGGGGCCTATGGCGTTTCGTTCATCCTGATCTTCTTCAACCTCGGCTTCGCCACCTCCGCCTGGAAGCTGTACACCAGCCCGGAACGGGGCCTGCTGCGCCGCAGTCCGGAATTCAGCGTTGCGCTCCTCGTCCTGGGCTTCGGCACGATGCTGCCGATGACGGAGGCCTTCAACCGCGGTCCGTTCAGCCGCAAGCTCGCCGACGTCGCCTTTGTCCAGCCCTACATTCCGCAGGACGTGAAGTGGGATCCGGCCCGCGGGCCGGCCATCCTCGACACGCTCGAGAAAGCCACGCTGCTGGCCGCCGCCAACGAACCCGAGATCATCCTCTGGCCGGAAGCCACGACGCCATGGGCGGTGCGCGGGGATCCGACCGTCCGTGCATGGGTCGAGTCGCTCACCGTCCGTGCCAAGGTGCCGCTCGTGCTCGGTTCCATTGCCATCGAGAACCGGGGGCGGCCGGACGAGGCCTGGTATAACGGCGTCTTTGTCGTCACCCCCGACCTGGGCCTGCAGACGGCTTATTACGTGAAACGCCACCTGGTGCCGTTTGGCGAATACATCCCGCTCCGCCCCGTGTTGGGCTGGTTGAGCAAGGTGGTGCCCATCGGCGACGATTTCAGCCGGGGCGATTCAGCCGCCCCGCTGCTGGTCCCGCTGCGGCACGAGTCGCTCGCGGTGGGCCCGCTGATTTGCTTTGAAGATATCTTCCCGTCCCTGGCCCGGGCCGATGCCCGCGCCGGCGCGGACTTTCTCTTCGTGGCCACCAACAATGCCTGGTACGGTGAGGGCGGCGCCGCATATCAACACGCCGCGCATTCCGTGCTGCGCGCCGTCGAAACCCGCCGGCCGGTCCTGCGCTGCGGCAACGGCGGCTGGAGCGGCTGGATAGACGAGTTTGGCGTCATCCGCGGCGTGCTCACCGGCGAACGGGGCAGCATCTACTACCGCGGCGTGAAGACTCTCGCGGTGAAACGCGACGCGCGCTGGATCGGCCGCCCGAGCTTCTACGTCGAACACGGCGACTGGTTCGTGGCGGTCTGCGCGGTCCTGGTAGGGCTGGGCTACCTTGCCCTCAAAATCGGCGGAGCGGCCGTGGACGAAATCAGCGCGGAGGGCGAGGGTGCGGCATAACTTGTAGGAGCCTGTTTACAGGCGACCAAGACCATCGCTTGCAAGCAAGCTCCTACAAACGCAGGCAACCTCGGCGCCGGCAAGCAGGCTCCTACAAACCCTTTCAGGATTCCGCTTCCGCCTCCCGGGCCATGAGCCAGAGGAGGTCGGAAACCCGGTTCAGGTATTGCAGAAGGAGGGGGCGCACGGTCTTGCCCTGCCGCGGCAGTCCGGCCAGCCGGCGTTCCGCTCGGCGCGCGCTGGTTCGGGCCAGGTCGAGGGCGGCGGCGTGCGGATTGGCCCCGGGCGTGGCCCAGCCGTCGGATTTCGCTTTTCTTGCTTCAATGGCGGCCACGGCAGCGTCGACCCGCGCGAGGTCGGCCTCACCCACCTTGGTGAATTTCGACACCGCATAGCGGCCGGCGTCGTTCTCCGCGCAGGCGATTTCGCCCATCAGGGCGACGAGGTCCCGCTGGATGCGCTCCAACCCGGCCTTGCGGCCGATGTCCGGGCAGGTGGCCTTGGCCAGGCCGAGGGTGGCATTGAACTCATCGAGGCTGCCCACGGCCTCGATCTGCGCATGATCCTTGGGCACGCGCTGCCCGTAGAGCAGGCCGGTCGTGCCGTCGTCACCGGTGCGGGTGGAGATGGAGTGGCTTGAAGACATTTCTTGCTGTCACTCTGAGCGCCAACGAAGGGTCCTGTAGGAAGGTCGCTTGCGACCGATTCATGTCATCGCCCGCAAGCGGGCTTCCTACAAGACATGGATTCTTCGCTTCGCTCAGAATGACACAACCACGAACATGACGGCTGTTTAATGCTCACGACGCGATCCGCCGCGCGGCCTGCTGGGCCAGCAGACAGAGTTCGGCGGCCTTGAACGCGTGGGTCTGGGTCATGGCCCGCTCGGTGCGGTTAAGGCAGTCGAGGATGAGCTCGCCGAAAAAGCGGAAGCCGACCTGGCCCGCGACATTGAGGAACTGTTCGCCTTTTTCATCGACCAGGATGAGGTTGTCGCCCCGCTGGTCGACGCCAATGTTCACATATTTGCGCAGCTCGAGGTAGCCCTTGGTGCCGAGAATGATCGTGCGGCCATCGCCCCACGTGCGGAGGCCGTCGGGAGTGAACCAGTCGACCCGGATGTAATTCATGGCGCCGTTGTCGCCGAGGAGCGAGGCTTCGCCGAAGTCCTCCAGCTCGGGGGTGTCGGGATTGGCGAAGTTGCCGACCGCGGCGTGGGCGACGGTGGCGTCGGTGGCACCACTGTAGTACAGAAACTGCTCAAACTGGTGGCTGCCGATGTCGCAAAGAATGCCGCCGTACTTCGCCTTCTCGAAAAACCAGGGCGGACGCGAGGCCTTGCTCAGACGGTGCGGTCCGAGGCCGAGGACCTGGATCACCCGGCCGATCGCGCCGCCCCGCACAAGGTCGCCGGCATGCATGGCGCATTCCACGTGCAGACGTTCGCTGTAGTAGACCATGTATTTTCGGCCCGTGCGGGCGACAACGGACCTGGCCCGGCTGAGCTGCTCGAGGGTGGTGAAGGGCGTCTTGTCGGTGAAGTAATCCTTGCCCGCCTCCATCACGCGGCAGCCAATGGGACCGCGGTCGCAGGGGACCGCGGCGGCCGCGACCAGGCGCACGTCCTGGTCGGCGAGAACCTCATCGAATGTGCGGGCCGCCTTGGCCTGCGGATATTTGGCGCGGAAGGTCGCGACCTTTTGCGGATCGGGATCGTAGACCCATTTCAGCGTGGCGCCGGCTTCCAGCAGGCCATTGCACTGCCCGTAGATGTGGCCGTGCTCAAGGTGCGCCGCGGCAAAGGCGAATTCACCGGGTTTCACCACCGGTTGTGGCCTGCCCTGTGGGGCGTAAGTCATGCCGTCGGATTTCTGGCTCATGGCGCCGTCAAGATTGCCTCGACCACGAAAGTCTCATGCTGAGCGCAGCGAGGCAACCGGCGCGAGGATGCCGACCGCTTCGAATCTGATCTCGCGGGATGTTCCACGTTGTTCAGCATGATCCCCTGAGAATTGCAACGGGCCGCCCGGCGGTGCGGCCTCACTTCGCTTTCATCGCCTCCCGGGTCTGCTTCTTGAGCGCCTTCAACACGGGCTGGAGTCGGGCGAGGGTCGCCTTGTCCATGCGGTCGATGAAGAGCACCCCGATGAGATGATCGACCTCGTGCTGGATGCAGCGCGACAGCAGGCCGGTGCAAATGAGCGTATGCGCGTGGCCCTGCACATCTTGATAGTGTGCGGTGATTCGGTCGGGGCGCACGACGTCGCCGCGAATCTCCGGGAAGGACAGGCAGCCTTCGTCGGACGCCGCGGTCGGTTCGGGCTCGGCCGCCACCGCTGGGTTCACGAGCACCAGCGGCATGATGAGTTCTTTGGGCGGCTTCCTCCCGTCGAGCTGCCACGTGTAATCGGCTTGGGCTTCCCGCAGGTCGACGACGCACAGCTGGATCGTGCGGCCGATCTGCTGCGCCGCCAGCCCGATGCCGGCCGCCTGATGCATGGTCTCCACCATGTCGTCCGCGAGGCGGGCCAGCGCACTATCGTAAACCGTTATTTTATCCCCTTTTTTGCGCAGGACCGGGTCATTGTAATGAACAATTGGCAACAACATGGGTCGATGGGAGCAGCCAGCGTGCTTTTTACGATCAGGCTCGGCAATTAAATTGTTTCCGACCTCAAGTTGCGCCATGTCTGAGTCCGTCATGAACCATCCCCCGCCCCAGTCCGCCCGTTCGCCCGTCGCGACGGCGCTGGCGCTCATCTTTGCCGGGGTGATGCTGCTGGCGGGAGCGTGGACGCTGCCGGTCAACCTGAAGTCGATCAATCCCGCGCTCTTGCGCGAGGCGGGCCGGGGCACGCCTTCGCTCACGGATTTCGGCCTGCAGCTGGTCGAATCGGAGAAACCGGGGCCGGCTGCGCTGGTGCTGGCGGCCGCGCAAACCGTCGGCGATCCGCGCGCCGCCAAACTCACGGAGGCGCTGGCCGCGTTCGGCGCACGCCAGAAGGAATTCATGGCCTGGGGAGGGTGGGATCCTTTCCTGGATCCGCTTTTCAACCTCAAGGAGAACACCGGCCACGCCGAGAGCACACCGGTGCTCACGTTTTTCATCACGGAGCGGGCGCGCGAGTCGCTGCGCCGCTATCTCGCCAACTCCCGTTCGCTCGGCGTCCAGTCCGTGCTGCAGACGCGCGATGTGCCGCGCACGACGCGCTTCGTGGCGGCGACGCGGCCCGGCGGCCAGCCGCTCGACGCCGTCATCCTGCTCACCGCGCTGCTGTACCAGGGGGAGCACCTCTCGCCCCCGCTCCAGCGCGAGGTGAAGCGCCTGGCCGACGAGGCCGTCCGCACGCACGAACTCGGCGACCTGGAGCCGTTTTACCTCGACCTGCTGGCTCTCGGCAAACGGCTCAACTGGATTCAGCTGTGCGAGCTGCTCCGCCTCACCAACGACACCAAGACGGTGAATGAGTTTGCCCATCTGGCGCAGGTCGCGCCCGATCAGCTGCCGCTCCTTTACACCGCGGCGCTGTTCACCCGGTCGGCCGACAGTGTTGCCGGCTATCTGTTGCTGTACGGCAAGGGCGGGGCGGCCGACCTGCGCTTCGCCCTCGGTCTTGGGCAGGGCGCCGTGCAGCAGCTCCTGCTGCGCCAGGTGCCGGTCAATCATGGGCTGGCGGCGCCGCTGGATTTTGCGGGGGCGTTCGCCCTGTTGCACCCGAAACTCACCCTCGCCGCCAAATACCTCGGTTATTTCCTCGGCGCGTTTCTGATCCTGCGCGGGTTGGACCGCTGGCTGTTCGCCCCGTTGCGGCGCGCCGCCCGCAACCTGGCGGATGTCCGCGTCCTGCCGCGCGTGCAGAGTGGCGCCATGGCGTTGCTCATTTCCTTCGTCATCATCATCACCACCGAACCCTTCCTCCTCAAGGCGGCGCCGCCTTCGGAGTACCGTTTCAGGATCGTCATTCCCGTGCTGGCCAATATCGCCACGCCGGCCGCTTCAAGTTCAACCCCCAGTCATACCACCATGGGTACATCCACCATCGTCTCCATCTGCTTCTTCGCCTTGCTGCAGGTCGCCACCTATCTGGCCTGCCTTTTGAAAATCGGCGAGATCAACCGCCAGGAAATGCCGCCGCTGCTCAAGCTGCGGCTCATGGAAAACGAGGAGAACCTTTTCGACAGCGGTCTCTACGTCGGCATGATGGGCACTGCCGCCGCCCTCGTCCTGCAGGTGCTGGGGGTGATCGAGCCCAACCTGCTGGCGGCCTACTCCTCGAACCTTTTCGGCATCGTGTGCGTGGCCTTCGTCAAGATCCGCCACGTGCGCGGTTACAGGCGGCGCCTGATTCTCGCCGCGCAGAGTGCCCCCCCGCCCGTCGGTAAGTCCGCCCCGGTTGCGTTATGAACAAGACGCTGCTGCTGATCATCATCGATTTTCTCTTCCTCAATCTCATCGCGCTCACGCGCTGGGAGAAGGCGGAGCCCATTCATCCGCGGCAGGCGCCCGTGCCGGAGGTGGCCGGCAACACGCCGCGCGACCAGGATCTGGTCGAGCTCATGCGCCTGTCGTTCGAGGATGAGCGCAAGACCCGCGAGCAGGTCGCCTCCCAGTTGCAGGCCGTGCAGGCCGATCTCCAGACCCGCGAGCAGAACCTCAATCAGCTCCAGTCGACCAAGACGCAGCTCGAGTCGACGCTGGCCACCACCCAGCAGAACGTCCGGGAGTTGAACCAGCGGGTCATCGCCAGCGCGCAGGAGGCCACCATGACCAAGGAGCGCCTCGCGCAGATCCAGCGCGAACTGGAGGAGAAGCAGGCGGAGGCCGCGCGCCAGCGGCAGCAGATCGCCGCCCTCGCGCAGCAGCAGGCCGAAGCGCAGCAGCGCATCGAGGGCCTCAACGTGGCCGTGAAGGTCGCCGAGCAGGAAAAAAACCTGCTGCAGGAAAACCTCAAGGACGCGAAGCAGCAGGTCGAAGTCGAACGCGTGGAACGGCAGAAGGTGGCCGCCCAGACCGGCCAGCTCGCCGAGGGCGTGGGCCGGCTGGCGGAGAAGTCCGGCGAAATCGCCAAGGAGATCCGCGAAAACCAGCCGATCAACGCCAACGTGCTGTTCAACGATTTCCTCACCAACCGCGTCTCCACCACGCTCACCGCCTCCCGCAGAGCCCTCTTCGGCACCACCACCCGCGAGAAGGAGACGAAGACCGTGCTGGTCACGGACGGCAAGGCCGTCTACGCCCTCCTGCATGCGCGCGACACGCCGTTTCCCGTCACGATCGACGCAACGCCGGTCGACTGGGCGCGCATTTCCGGTCAGTTCGGCCGGGCGCCGGTGACCGCGCCGGTGGCCGAGATCCAGTTCCTCTCGCTCGATCCGCGGGTCATGGTCATCCCGGTGGACGCCGAGTTGGCGGCGCGCCTGGGCGTCAAGGTCTACCAGACGGCGCTGACGCCGTTCAAATTCACCGAGGCGATGCTGGTGAGCAGCGGCGGCAAGGGCTATGGCGAGGTGTCCTTCAAGCTCGACGCGCAGACGCCGCAGTACGTGCGCATGGACAACCGGCTCGTCAAACACCTGGTCGGCGAATTCACGCCGTCGGCGGGCGACCTGGTGTTCGGCAAGACCGGCGAGCTGCTCGGCATCATGGTGAACAGCGATTTCTGCGCCGTGATCGATAATTTTCTACCCGCGAAGACGATCAAGACCGGCGACAACACGCTCGACCAGCATACGGGGGAGATCCTGGCCTCCATGTCAGCGCGCCTGCAGGGCCTGCCGCTCCGGCTGCAATAAGTAACGGCGTTCCCGTCAGTTTGTCCCCTTCGAGACCTCGGGGAGAGGTAGGGGCGTTAGTCGGCACCCAGTGCACTGATTTCTTGATCGCCCAACATGATCGAATGGGCCTCGGCCAAGAAATCGCGCAGCGCTTCTGCATTGTGGCAGCTTCCATCCGAAACAATCTCCGCCTCCGGATGTGATCACCTGGTACCCGAATTCCATCAGTGCCTGACGCGCGACACAGCTACTCCAGAACGCTGAGAAAGCTTAGTCTGGTTGACGCCGCGTTCCTGCATGACGGAGGCGAGGGCGGCGGAGAAGAGCTTGGAGCGGGCGGGGATGGACATCGGGAAGAGGCAAGCGGCCAATGGGCCGCCGGCAAGGTGGGGTTTTTGGTGGTGTATCATTTTGAAATCACTCTTGTCTCTGAAAGGGGATGGGCACACAGACGTGGTTCGCACGATGGATTCCCTGCCGGTTTAAAAAGCGGCGTAAACTTCCCCTTTTTATGAATAACTCCACCCCAAATCTAATCCTTCGGATTACATTCAATCCCGCGAAGAAGATCCCGGGCGAACAAAAGCAGTTTGCCCCAACTCCAATCAAAATTGATGCCGAGTTATCCATTGACTTTCAAGACCGCTCCAACCGTCGCTTTCGTGGAGAACAGGCTACCAGTTTGGAGGCCAAAATCCGGGCGCTTCTTCCTTAATTCCAGCTCCAAAATCTCCCCGTCTTCTATGGTGAAACAAGCCTTGATGAGGTAGGCGATGAGCAAGAGGGCTTGATCACGGGCCATCGTCTCGGCGTACGTGGAGTCCCCCCATATCGATCTCCTCGGAAAACATAGAACCGCGCGCCCCGAGTTGGCGCCAAGCTGAACTCAAGGGCTGAGTCTCCCTTGAGAAATTCCACTAAATGACACTTCTGGCTCACGCCAAAGGCGAACTCCGGACGTTTCTTCGGAGCCCGGCAAAGGCACTCGCGTTATTATGGTGTTTCCGCTACCGGTCTCTTCATGAATGCCCTCGCCCGCTCCCCCGTCCGGGTCCTCCTCGTGGATGACAGCGAACTCGTACGCCGCGGCATCACGGCGGTGCTGGCCGCGCACGCGCAGGCGTCCATCCGCGTGGTCGGCGAAGCCGGCACCGTGGCCTCCGCCGTGACCGAATGCGCACGACTCAAGCCCGACGTTGTGCTCCTTGATATCCGGCTGCCGGACGGCTCCGGCTTTGACGCCTGCCGGCAGATGCTGCAACACCAGCCGGACGTTCGGATCGTCGTACTAACCGCGTTTTCCAACGACAGCCTTGTCTGCGAAGCGATCACTTCCGGCGCGTACGGATACCTGATGAAAGAAATCGACCCGGCTGGGCTGGTTCAAGCCATCCTCGATGTCGCCGACGGCAAATCCATCTTGGATTCTGACGCCACAGCACGGGTGATGCGGCTCGTGCGGGCGCAGACCGCCACGACTAGCGACGCAGAACTGGTCGCCCTTTCCCCGCAGGAGCGGCGCGTGCTGGCCCTTGTGGCCGAGGGCAAGACGAACAAGGAGATCGCCGAGCGACTCGGCCTCAGCGACAACACCGTCAAGAACTACCTCGGCAACGTGTTCGAGAAGCTGCAGGTGAAACGGCGCTCGCAGGCCGCGGCGGTATATGTGCAGTCCAATCCGCCCTACAAACAGTGACTTGGCGAAGCCGGCCCGTATTTGGCCGGCGATCCGTGCGTCCGGCTGGATTGCGGAGTTGCCCTAGTTTTCCCGCGGCGACCCTTCAGGCCATTCCACCCTGGTTTTCGATGAGGTGGACCTAAGGATAGGCCCCTCTTCGCCTGAAAGCGTCCCACCCATTATCAAGGGCCTTTGGCCTCTTACCCCCGGGCCGCGCTGGCACTATGCTGTGGCCATGACAGTCAGCGCCTGCGCCACCACCTCCGCCTGCACCGGGAACCAGCAAGCCCGGCGGGACGGCCGTGCGCGCCGCCGCCAACGCAACCAGGGCTTCA
Source organism: Opitutaceae bacterium (assembly GCA_041479395.1). Taxonomy (GTDB): domain Bacteria; phylum Verrucomicrobiota; class Verrucomicrobiia; order Opitutales; family Opitutaceae; genus Fen-1467. The sequence continues at coordinate 3,253 of JBGOXZ010000032.1, read as the reverse complement.
CGATCCTTGAAGTAGCGATGGCCTCGTTCGTGTTGATCTTCGGGATCGTCAGCGCGCTCTTAACCCTGCAGGCCGGCTTGAAGATGCTGGACCACGCGCGGTACACCACGCTCGCCGGGCAAATCCTGCAAAGCCAGATGGAGAAACTGCGTCTGCTGACCTGGACCCAGCTGACCGACCCCATCCACGGGCCGATGGCCTATCCCAATTTCACGCCAGACATCTCCTTGTCCGCATCCTCCACGGCCCAAATCAGGCATTTTACCCCGGCCGGTGGCGGATCCTGCACGCAGATCATCACGGACGTCACCTCGCCCGCCGCCTGCGCCGCCACGATGAAGGACATCACGCTCACCGCAATCTGGATCGGCACCGACGGCCGGCGCCAGACCCTTTCCTATGTCACCCGCTACGGACAGAACGGCATCTCCGATTTCTTCTACACGACGCACTGAGCCTCCCGGCGCGCCCGCGTTCACCCTGCTCGAAGTGATGGTCGCCGCCGGTCTCTCGGGAATGGTGCTGGCTGGCGTGCTGTCGGCCGTGCTGATGATCGGCCGCACCAGTGCCAACGTCTCGAACTACTCGGAACTCGAAAACCAGGCGCGCGTCGCGCTGGAACTGTTCGGCCGCGAGACGCGCATGGCCACCGGCGTCGGCACCACCCTCAGCGCCACCAGCGTGACGCTCTACATTCCGTCGAGTTCCACCAGCGCCGCGTACTACGTGACCTACGCCTTCGACCCGACCGCCCACACGTTCACCCGCACCGACTCGATTACGGGTACGCCCGCCGTCCTCGTTGCCGGCGTCCAGCAGATCCCCGGGCAGGACCAATTCAAGTATTACCGCTATGTCAGCGGCAACTACGTCGACACGACCACTGATCCTCCATCCAACCAGATCACCGTGCCGGGCGGCAATCCGGTGGAGGTCAAACAAATCGAAATCAATTTCATTGCGCAGCGCACCACTGTCACGGTCGCCACCGCCACCAACAAGGTGCTCTCCGCCCGGTTCATTCTCCGCAACAAGTAGTCCGAGGGTCTTCCCATGCGCCTACCAAAATCCGAACGCGGTTCCGTCCTGATCGTCGCCGCCATCTTTGCCATCATCATCGCCATCGCCTTGGCCAGCTATCTGCAGGTCGGCCGGAATTCCATGAAGCTGGCCAACCGCTCCTTTTATTTCAACGCCGCCGTGAACCTGACCGACATCGGCCTGGAGCAGGCCCTCTGGAGCCTGAACCATGCAGATTGGACCGGCGCCGGATTCACCGCCCGCGGCGGATACGCCTCGGAATGGCAGGGCACCTTTCCCTCGCCCTCCGCCTACTACCAGTTCGCGCCGGGCGCGAAAGGCCAGGTCAAAGTCTGGGTCGACACCAGCGGAACCACTCCCCACGCCGTGGCCGAGGCGATCGTCACGCTCGGCGACGGCACCACGGTGGTCAAGGAGGCGGAGGTCTACATGAAGAACCGCTCCTATTTCGCCAACGGCCTGGTCGCCAAGAATCAGATCACCTTCAGCGGCAACAACGCCGAGGTCGACAGCTGGAATTCCGATCCGGATAACAATCCCTCCACCCCGGCCGTCGCGTATATCGGGTCGGGGCCGGGCAAGAACAGCCACGACAGCGGTCAGGTCGGCAGCACGTCGGTGCAGGTCGATTCCATCAGCGTCAGCAACGCCAACATTTACGGCTTCGTCGCGGTCGGCGGTCATACGCTCGACGACATCTCGGTCGGCCCCCAAGGCATGGTCGGCCCTTACGGGACCCCCAACGGCACGATCGACACCACGCACGTGACCTATGATTTCACCACCAGTTTTCCCGACGCGTCCGCCCCCGACCACAGCACCTCCCTGCTGTCCCCGATCAGCGGGTCCCTCACCCTCCCGCTCGGCAGCCCCCCCTTCACCGGGACGTACTATTACTCGGTCGCGAGTATTACGCTCGGCGGCAACAGCGACATGCTGACGATCGCCCAGGGGGTCAACGTGGTCCTCGTCGTCACGAATACCATCGGCCCGAGCGTGAGTGTGTCCGGCAACCACGCCGGCATCTACATTCCCACCGGCTCGTCCCTGGCGCTTTATACCTCCGGCAATGTCAACATCGCCGGCACTGGTGTGGTCAACGGCACCTACAATCCCGCCAATCCGCTGTCAGCCACCAACACCCCGAACGAGCCGATCGCCTTCAGGCTTTACGGTACGCGCACCTCGGCCGACGCGGCCATGAGCGGAGAGCAGAGCATCAAGATCGCCGGCAACGGCGTCCTCAGCGGGGTCGTCTTTGCCCCCAACGCCGACATCGAGATGAAAGGTGGCGGCAACAGCGGCCAGATCCTCGGCTCCATGGTCGGCCATTCCGTGGCGGTCACCGGCAACAGCACCTTCCACTACGACGAGTCACTCGTCAACGACAACAGCAGCAACCTGTGGACCCTCTCTAAATGGCGTGAGTTGGTGCTCGCTTCCGACCGAAGCGCCTATGCCGGGGCCCTGAATTTCTGAGCGGGCGCGGCAGCCGGGATTAGGCCCGTTGTGGGGGATTAGCGACGATGGCTAGGCGGCGAAAGGTGTGCGTCTGTTGGGGTCGGCTAATTAGCTATAGCTTGTTAGAACGGAAGGTAGAGCAAAAGACTGCGCGAACGCGAGGATGGACGGCTGATCGGTAGCTGCGTGCGCAGAAAAAAAGGGCACCCTACACACGCGAGGAAGGGGCAAGGGGACCGTATTTCGACGGCGGGGAGTCGCCGTGGTGGTTCTCCCCTGGGTGGTGGGGTGCGTGGCCACTGGCCGTTGCGCTGGCTACGCTGTTCTGCGCGCTTCTGGGGCACCCCCTTCCCCTTCCGCCCCTCTATTCGACAGCAAGCCCAAGCGTACGAGTGTTTGTCGGCTTGGCCCCACCGCCCTCTTCGCCCAGCCGCCGCAGGAGTGATCTCGCTCGCACAGACCGCACACAGAGCACGGCTGAAAACATCAGGTTTCCGCCCGCATTTGCCGGTTTTTTGGCAAAAACAGCCCGATTCTCGCCTTGGTCCGCGTACCCCGGGAAACTCGCCAACTGCTAGGATCTTTTGTCAATAGCGCGACAAGACTAAAAATGTCTCGAATCAAAATGATGTCACAACCTATTGATTATGGCTCTTCATCAAAGATTGGGGACACGGGGCAAATAAGCCACCGTGTCCCCTGTGATGTTTAACCTAACGCTCCCTGGATACCGCATCGTCCAGTATGAGTG
>JBGOXZ010000031.1:0-13121 GCA_041479395.1 Opitutaceae bacterium | reverse complement strand
TCCGGCGGCATCTACCTGCCGGTCGAAATCTACGAGCTATGGGAGGCGGTCACCTGGCCGCGGGTGACCGTCCTGACGGTGAACAGCATTATCGTGGTTTACCTCGTGCAGGTGTTGGTGCGGGGACGCGGCGGGCCACCGAAGACCGCCGTTCCGCCGCCCGCGGTGGCTGCGTCATGAAGATCGCGCCGCTCGGAGACGCGGCCGTGGTGGTGACGTTGGGGAACACCGTGGATGCCGCAACGGTCGCGGCCGGGCAGGCCTTGGTGAACGCACTCGAGGCCAAACCACTCCCGGGTCTGATCGAATGCGCGCCGGCCAACGCGAGCGTCACCGTATATTACGATCCGGTGCGCATTCCCGGCAATGGCGGACAGCCGCCGTATGAACGCGTATGCCGATGGATCGAGGACCGCGCCGCCGCGGCCGAACCGGGCGGGCACGCGGCCGGGCGGTTGCTGACCATACCGGTCTGTTACGGCGGCGAATGGGGGCCGGATCTGGAAGCGGTCGGCGCGGCGCACGGGCTGAGTGTCGAGGAGGTCGTGTCGCTGCACCGCGGCGCGGAGTATTTCGTCAGCGCGGTGGGTTTCACGCCGGGCTTTCCCTATCTCGGCGGGCTGCCGGAACGCCTGCACACCCCGCGGCGGAAGACCCCGCGCACGCGGGTGCCGGCGGGCACGGTGGCCATCGGGGGGACACAGACCGGCATCTATCCGTTCGAGACACCCGGCGGGTGGAACCTCATCGGCCGCACGCCATGGCGGCTCTTCGACCCGTTCGCGCGGCCCCCGGCGCTCTTCCAGGTGGGCGACCGGGTGCGATTCCAATCCGTCACGCCGGCGGGATTTCAGTCTCTGCAGTGTCAATCTCCGCTTCCGTCGGAATAAGTGGTGTTCCGCCATGAGCCGCATCCATGTGGTCAAGCCCGGCATGTTCACGACCGTGCAGGATCTCGGCCGACCGGGGTGGCAGCGGCACGGCGTGACACCGGGTGGCGCCGTGGATGCCCAAGCGCTGCGGCTGGCAAACGTGCTCGTGGGCAACGCCGAAGGCGCCGCCGGGCTGGAGATCACGCTGGTCGGCCCGACGCTGCGGTTTGCCGAGGCGTCGTTGATTGCCATTTGCGGCGCGGAGTCCGATGTGGCAGCCGAGGGCCGGCGCCTGCCGGCGTGGCGGCCAGTGCGACTCGAGCAGGGCGCCGAGTTGGTCTTCGGTGCCATCCGGACCGGATGCCGCACTTATCTGGCCGTCGCGGGTGGAATCGCGGTGCCCCGCGTGCTCGGAGGACGCGGCACGCATTTATCTGCCGGCTTTGGCGGGCTGGAAGGTCGAACGCTGCGGACCGGGGACGTCTTGAAGAGTGGACCAGGGTCCGCTTGGGCGAAGCGGCTCGCCGGTGCGTTGGCCGGAGGAGGGACGTTTTCCGCCGCGCGCTGGGAAGTCGGGACGGGCGCCCGACCATCGTATGCGGCGGCGCCCACCGTGCGGGTGATGCGTGGACCCCAATGGGACTGGTTCAATGCCGGCGTCCAGGAGCGTTTTCTGCGGGAACGATTCACGGTGATGCCGCGGTCTGACCGCATGGGGCAGCGGCTGGCGCCCCCCGGGCCGGGACTGACGGGTGAGACCCTGCGCGAGATGGTATCGGAAGGCGTGGCCACCGGCACGGTGCAGGTTCCGCCCGACGGGCAGCCCATCGTGCTGCTGGCCGACCGGCAGACGATCGGCGGCTATCCGAAGATCGCCGTGGTGGCCTCCGTCGACCTGCCGATGCTGGCCCAGTTGCGCCCGGGTGACACCGTGGGCTTTCGCGCCGTGCCCGTCGCGGAGGCGCAGGAGCTCTGGCTGGCCGCCGAGCGGCAGTTTGCGACCGTGAAGCAGGGCATCGCTCTGCACACGGCGTGAGCGCGGGGAACAACGCAGACGCGAAGTTCTCCCAAACCCGCAAGCGTTGGCTCACCCCTGCGATTTGTACGGCCTGACCTTCAGATAATCCTCCACCTGGGATAAACCTAATTATCCGAAGCTTTGGATAATACCCTGACCGGTGACAGCGCGGACGAGTGGCCCGGTCAGGGATTCATGAGTTGTGTTTCCTTCGGGCCTTGGCAGGGCCGGGGCGATTGTTTGAGCGAGCCGGAGGTCTTAGCCAACTCCCCGCCTATGCGCTCTTCATCCGTTCTCAAATCCGGCGGCGGAGGCGGTTTGGGGTTGACATTAGTTCGATATCGTACCTTCCTAAATGGAACCGTTAACCCCCCCATATGCACAACCCCGCATTGCCGATTGCCTTGCTCCTGCTGGTGGCCGTTCCGGCCGCCGCGCAGGTATCCGACCAGGATGTCCCGTCCACCATCATTGCGATGGAGCGCGCGGCCCTGGACCGCTCCGACCGGGGCGACGCCGAGGGCTTTCTCCAGATATCCGCCCCGGAGGTCGTCTACATCGACCCCTCGCTCCACGAACCGATCTGCGGCCTCGATGCCCTCACGACGTACTACCACAAGGTGCCCGTCGGCGAAGTGCACAAGGGCCGCATGGCGAACGCCCGAGTCCAGGTCGTCGGCGACGTCGCCGTGCTCACGTTCAACTATTTCACCGTCCGCAACTGGAACGCCACCGAAGTCTATCGCCGGACGAAAGACGGCTGGCGCATCATTCACACGCATTGGTCCTATCTTGCGCCATGATCGACCACGATGCATTGCTCGACCTCATGAACCGCGCCGATGCCGTCTATCTCGCCACGGTGGACGGCACGCGCCCGCGCATCCGGGCCATGGTCAACCTCAGACGCGACGATCTCTATCCCGCCGCGAGCGCCGTGTGCCGTGGAGCCGGCTTTGCCGTGCACTTCACCACGTCCGTCTCGTCCGGCAAGGTCCGCGAGATCCGTTCCAATCCGGCGGTCTCGGTCTACTACTGTGAGCCGGCGCGAACGCGGGGAATCATGCTCTCCGGGCAGATGGAGGTCCTCCTTGATCCAGCGCTCAAGAAGTCGCTCTGGGACGACGCCTGGCGAATCTACTGGCCAGCCGGCGCCGAAGATCCCGACTATGTGGTGCTCCGCATGCAACCCGAGTCAGCGACCGGCTGGTGGGGCACGGCCCCTTTCCACTTCGAACCCAGCGCACGTTGAGCCAACAGAGACAAGGGGGATTTCTCGTCGCCAAGATTCATCGGACGGCCGGCCGCATCTTCGCTCGGAAGCTGCGGGAGCATGGCCTCGTCATCAATCCGGCTCAGGGCCGCGTCCTGTTCGTGCTGTGGCAGGAAGGGGCCATGGCCATCAACGAGCTCGCCAAGCGCGTATCACTTGGCAAGTCGACCCTCACGAACACGATCGACGGCTTGGAGGCCGCCGGCCTCGTCGCGCGCAGCCGCGACGCCGGCGACCGCCGCAAGATCCTCGTCGAGCCCACCGCCGAGAACCGCACCATGCATCGGCTGTACGAGAAGGTCTCTCTCCAGATGACCGAGGTGTTCTACCGCGGCTTCACGGTCGAAGAGGTCACACGCTTCGAAGCCGGTCTCGAACGCATCCTGCAGAACGTGTCCACGGAAGAGAAGGCGCAGTGACCAGGTGTCCGTCGCGGAGGCGCAGCAGCTCTGGCTGGCGGCCGAGCGGCAGATCGCGACCGTCCACCATGGCATCGCGTTGCACACGGCGTAGGAGCCCTGAAACCGCGGATTTCGCAGATGACACGGATGGAGCCGCTGATGATCGTGTCCCATTCATCCGTGTTCATTCGTGATATCTGTGGTAGGAATTGGATGTCATGCACCGCATCGATTTGAACTGTGATCTCGGCGAAGGGGCGGGCCACGACGCGGAATTGATGCCATTCATCACGTCGGCGAACATCGCCTGCGGCGGGCACGCGGGGGACACGGCCACCATGCGTGCCACCGTGGCGCTGGCGTTGCAGCATGGCGTGGCGGTCGGCGCGCACCCGGGCTTCGACGATCGGGAGCATTTTGGTCGCCGCGAGCTGGCGATGTCGCCGATCGATGCAGCCGGGCTGGTGTTCACGCAGATTCAAGCCCTGCAGGACGTCGCCCTCGATCTCGGCGCCGCGGTGCGGCACATCAAGCTGCACGGTGCGCTCTACAACATGGCGTCACGCGACCGGGCGCTGGCGGACGCCGTCGTGCGCACCGTCCGGATGACGGCGAAAGAGCCCATGCTTTTTGTCTTGGCGGGCAGCGAGCTGGAGCGCGCGGCCCGGGCGGCTGGTGATGTGCACGTCGTGTCGGAAGTGTTCGCCGACCGGACCTACCAGGCCGACGGATCGCTCACGCCGCGGTCGCGGTCCGGCGCGCTCATTCAGGACGAAAACGCCGCGGTGGCGCAGGTGCTGCGCATGGTGCGCGAAGGGCGCGTGCGCGCCACGGACGGCACCGAGGTGCCGATCACGGCCGACACGGTCTGCGTGCATGGTGACGGACCGCACGCCGTGGCGTTCGCGCGGCGGCTTGCCCAGGAACTCAGGCAACCGGGTATCGAGCTCCGGGCTCCGGGCGCGCCGCGGCCCGCTTGACGCCGCTCCATCGAACAAAGCCGCGCCACACGCCTTGGCACCGGGCGCCGCACCTTCCGGAGGCGGGTTAGTCCGTGATCTTGTTCCACCACGTCTTTTTCAGGATGAACGAGGTGATCACGAGCACCGCGATCGCTTCGAACATGGGCACGTGCTCCCGGATCACGATGTAGATCGGCAACACGACGAGCGAGGTCTGCCAGATGATGCCGATCACGACGTTGAACATGTCCCGGGGGAAATTCGCGTCGGACTTGAAGCCGGGGTCCGCCTGCACGACCTTCGCGTGAATGGGCCGCCAGAAGCCCCACGGCCGCACCTGCCGGTAGAACTTCATGAGGATCTCGTCCGTTTCCGGTTTGGACCACAGCGTCCCGAGAATGCATCCGACCGTCGAGAGCACCAGGATGACCGGGAACGAATACAGGGGATAGAGGTTCGCCGCGATGTCGGGATACAGCCAGAGATACAGGAAGGGGAACTTGGAGAGGATCAGGGCGGAGGCGATGCCCGTCATCATGCCCCAGAAATATCCATAGCCGTTGAACCGCCACCAGTACCACTTGAGCACGTTGGCCGCCGTGTACCCGCCCCACAAGGCCGACACAATCCATTGGGTGACTTGGTTGATGTTCCTGGCGTGCAGGCCGAAAAGGATGCCGACGATCACGAACGCAAACGACACGAAGTAGCTCAGGTAGATCAGCGTGCGCCGGCTGGCGGCCGGATTGATGTAACGCTTGTAGATGTCGTTCACCACGTAAGCCGGCGCCGCGTTGACCGTGGCCGCGAAGTTCGACATGAACGCGGCGAGCAGCCCCGCCAACACCAGCCCCAGGATCCCGGCCGGCATGAAATTGCTCAGCGTATCCGGCAGGATCTGCTCAAAATCAATGTGGGCGCCCATGGCGTTGATGCGGGGACTGAAGAACACCAGCGCCATCACGGTGAATCCGGAGATCATCAGATAGCGGGGAAAAAACAGGCAGCAGCAGACAAACCCGTTCATCTTGGACGCATCCTTCGGGCTCCGCGTGGCCAGAATGCGCTGCATGTCGTAGTTCGGCGCCGGACCGGCAAAGCTGACCAGAAGGCCCTTGAGCAGCATCATCATGAAGAAAATCGTGAAGAGGGAGTACCCATCCTCGGCGATTTTCACGTTGACGGACTGGATGAGACCCGACCAGTCGAGGTTCAGGTGCCAGCCGAAAAAGAGATTTTTCCAGCCGGCGGGCACGGCGGCGGAGATGGCGGCGGGCGAGGTTTTCGTCATCGCCACAATCGCGACGATCACGGAGGAGATGGTCAGAACCGTGAACTGAAGCAGCTCCGTGAGCACGACGCTGTACATGCCCCCCGCCACCACGTACACGGCGGTGACGAGCATCAACACCGTGGCATAAGTATTGGGCGAGAAGTCCCACGGCAGAAACGGCGCGATGAACTTGCCGATGCCCGCGAAGCCGTAGGCGAGGAATCCGATCACGCTCACGAGGGCAAAGGCCACCACGCTGATGTGGGCGAGGACAGCCCCCCGGCCGTATCCGAACCGGGTGTTGATCCACTCGGCGCCGGTCATCACGTTCGAACGGCGCATCCACTTCGACATGAAAACCATGAGGAAGACCTGGTTGAACACGGGCCAGAGCCAGGGCAGCCAGGCTGACTTGAGCCCGTACACGAACACGACGTACACCAGCCACATGGTGCCCGTGATGTCGAACATGCCCGAGGCGTCGGAGACGCCGAGGATCCAGAAGGGCAGTCCCTTGTCGGCGAGGAAGTATGAATTCAGACCTTTGGCCGCCTTTTTGGTCAGGACGAAACCGATGATGATGGTCAGGACCAGATACGCGCAGATGATACTGATATCGATCAGCCCTAATTTCATGAATTGATCGGGAGCTGGAGGTTAAGGGGAGGGGTTGGGGGCGCAGGGGCGCAAGGTCCGGGCACCGAGGGCAAAAGCGGGAGGCGGCGATGCGCGAAGCGCAATCCTTTCACGCCCCCCCCGTGCAGGAATGGCTGGCGCCGAAAGGAAGGACACAATCATCGCCGCAGTCGTTTAGATGCGGGCCCCGGTCTGCGCAAGACATACCTGCGGAGCGGTGACGCGGGCGATTGGTCCCATCCGGCAACGGGCGCAAAACTGGTTCAGGAGGAGGATGGCAGCACCGCAAAGCGCTGTGACCAGGTCGCGCCCAATTCGGTCAGCGTTTCGCCGAGGAGCACGTTCTCGAGCAGAGGGAAAACGGACTGCTCTTCGAAGCGAAAATGGTCGCGCGAAGCCTGGATCGCCGCCTTCAGCAGCCGGCGCGCCTCGGCGCAGCTGCCGGCCTTTTGCACTTGGTGCAGGCTGGCATCGATCTCGTGATGCTCCTCGTGCAAACGGTCCAGTTGACCCTTGTTGTGCATGACGTGATCAAGGGCCAGGTAGGCGAGGTTCGTTTCCGTTTCGGCATGATCCTCCAGCAATCCCTCGATGACGCTGGCCAGCGCCTTGACCTCGGCGAGCGTGGTCAAACGGGGGAGAACGCGTTCGATCTGATCAAACACGCTCAGAAAGATTCTGTGCTCGGTGACCAATGCTTCCGTGATCTTCATCCTGGCGGGTGCGGTTGATGATGGGAAACGCGATGCAAGATTTTGTGCCTCACCTGGCGCCGCCCGCGCGAAAATCTTTCGCCGGAGCAGGCCGGGGTTCTTTGCGCAAGAGCAACGGCAACACTCTAACACACCCTCACCGGTTTTGCTGAAGCGCTGAACACTCAATTTTGGGTAGGGTGCTGAATCAAACGCACGCCGGTTACTGCCAGTGTCTGGCCTTTGGCGAGGCGGAGCGAGGGGCGCGCGACCAGGGTTTCTGATCGGACACGGCGGGCTGACTGCAGGCGGCAGCCGAAATGAGGCACGTTCGGCGAGTTGAAGAGATCGCGCGATTCAGCGGGCGGGCGTTTCGCGGCGGGCGCGCAGGGGCAAATGCAGAACCATTGCGGCGCCGCCGATAATCACGAATGAATTGCGGATGCGCGACTCACCATGCATGTCCGTTGATGTCATCCGCGATTTCGCATGATCAAACTCATCGGTGTTCTGGTCGTGGCAGCCGGCTTCGCCTTGCGGTTCAATACGCTGCTCGTGGTGATGGCCGCGGGCATTGCGACCGGGCTCTGCGCGGGCATGTCGTTTCATGAAATCATGACGCAGTTCGGTCGCTTCTTCGTCGAGAACCGCTACATGACGCTGCCGGTGGTGCTGATCGTGCCGGTGATCGGCTTGCTGGAGCATTATGGTTTGCAGGAGCATGCGGAGCGGTTCATTCGCCGGGCGCGGGCGGTGACGCCAGGTCGCGTGCTGCTGCTCTACACGGCGGTGCGGCAGATCTCCATCGCGCTGGGCGTGAACGTCGGCGGCCACGCCGGCGCGGTGCGGCCGCTCATTGCGCCGATGGCCGAGGGCGCGGCGCGGGCCCGGTATGGCGACCTGCCGGAGAAGATCGTGCAGACCGTTCGCGCCCATGCCGCGGCGGCGGAAAACGTCGGGAACTTCTTCGGCGAAGACATCTTCATCGCCGTTGGCGCGGTTCTGCTCATGAAGGGATTTTTCGAATCCACGGGCCTGAATGTCAGCGTCTGGGAGATGGCCTTGTGGGGCCTACCGACGGCGCTGGTGGCGTTCGCCGCCATGTGGTGGCGCTGCCGCAGGTTGGACCGGCGCGTGGCGCGCGCGGCGACGGAGACGGCCGGCGCGGAAGGGAAGGGCGGGCCGTGAAACTGGTCACCCTGGAGGCGTTCTACGCCATCGCGGGCGTCGTGCTGCTGCTGGTGGCGGGGCGCATCGCGATGGACGCATCACATCCGAAGCGCTGGGGATCGGCGGCGTTCTGGGCGCTGCTGGCCGTGACGTTCCTGTTGGGCAACGTGATTCCGCCCGTCGTGGTCGGATATCTTGTGCTCGCCATGGCGGTGCTCGCGGCGGCGCAACAGGTGGGTCGTCCGACCGAGCAGGGCGTGCCGCGCGCCGAGCGGGTGGCGCACGAGGAGCGATTGAGGCACCGGCTGCTGTGGCCGGCGCTGCTCATCCCGGCCACGGCGGTGGCCGGCACCCTGCTGCTGGGCAAGGTGCATTTCGGCGGCGTCCGGCTGGTCGATTCCAAGCAGGTCACTCTCATTGCGCTGAGCCTCGGAGCGCTGGTCGCGCTCGGCGCGGGTTTGCGTCTGACGCGGGCGCCGGTGCACACGCCGCTCACCGAAGGCAGCCGGCTGCTGCAAACCATCGGCTGGGCGCTCGTCCTGCCCCAGATGCTGGCGGCGCTGGGCGGCATTTTCGCCCGGGCCGGCGTGGGCGAGGTGATCGCCCAAATCGTGGCGTCGGCGCTGCCGACGCAGCATGCGTTCGTCGCGGTTCTCGCCTACTGCGCGGGCATGGCGCTTTTCACCATCGTCATGGGCAATGCGTTCGCGGCGTTCGCCGTCATCACGGGCGGCATCGGCCTGCCGTTCATTGTCCGGATGCACGGCGGCAACCCGGCCATCATGGCGGCGATCGGCATGCTGGCCGGCTACTGCGGCACGCTGCTGACGCCGATGGCCGCCAATTTCAATATTGTGCCGGCCATGCTGCTCGAATTGAAGGACCGGCATGCTGTCATCAAGGCGCAGGCGCCCATCGCCGCCGCCATTTTCATCGCGAACGTGCTGTTGATGTATTTCTGTGTGTACCGGTTCTGAATCTCCGCGCATGGCGCTGAATCTTGCGGGTGACCATCTCCTCATGCGCACATATCCGTGCAATCCGCGGTCAACATGAAAGCAGTCCTGCTCACGGGCTTTGAACCCTTTGGCGGCGCGAAGGTGAATCCGTCGTGGCTGGCGGTGAAACGGCTGCACGGCCGGGTGATCCGCGGGCACCGGATCGTGGCCCGACGGCTGCCGGTGGTGTTCGCCCGGTCGCTCCCCGCGCTGCAGCGGCAACTCAAAAAGACGAAGCCAGCGCTGGTGATCTGCGTGGGACTGGCGGACGGCCGGACGGAGATCACACCCGAGCGCGTGGCCGTCAATCTCGATGACGCACGCATCGCGGACAACGCGGGCCGGAAGCCGGCGGACCAGTTAATCGTGCCGGGCGGGCCGGCGGCTTATTGGTCGACGCTGCCGGTCAAGGCCATCGTGCGGGCGCTGCAGAAGCGCGGCATTCCGGCGCGGGTTTCGCTCAGCGCCGGCACGTACGTCTGCAACCACGTTTTCTACGGCCTGATGCATGAGCTGGCTCGCAGCGGCAACCCGGTGCGCGCTGGCTTCATCCATGTGCCGTTGCTACCGCCGCAGGCGACCCATCGACGCGGCTCAGGGCGGGCAAAATCCGGCACGCCAGGCATGCCGTTGGAGAAAATGGTGGAGGCGCTCGCGGTGGCAGTGCGGGAATCGCTCCGACTCCCGTCACCCGACAGGTGACGTTTTTCCCCGGTGGCCCGCCGCGGTTTGTAACGTAATACGTTGCAGGTTTGCCGCTGTGCTCCGCGCCCCTCGGTGCATCCCCGATGGTTCCGGGTCGTTGTGATCCACTTGCCGCCCGACGATTCCCGGCTAGCAGTCTTCAGGTATGGACCATCGGTCGGCCGATCACGGAGCAGCGAATGCAGCGCCTTCACCGGGCCGTAGGCGAACGCTGCTCGAGATTCTGGCCCTGGTCCTGGCGGGAGTCGCGCTGTGGAGCGCGGTCGCCACGTTCCACCGGGCGGACCGCCTCGAGGCTCGGGTGGCGGCGCTCGAGCAGCCCAAACCTTATCCGCTGGGCGAGCAGATGGGCTATCTGCAGCGCTACGTCGAGAAACTGTACTTCGCCGGCCAGGCGCGGAACTGGGAACTCGCGGACTTCTACGCGCACGAGGTGGGTGAGACGGCGGACGACATCATGGCGGCGAAGATCGTCGATGAGGGGGTGGAGGTGAGCAAACTGATGGCCACCATGCTGCCCCCGGCCGAGCAGGGCGTGCAGGAGGCGGTGCAGGCGAAGGACCCGGCGCTTTTCCAGTCACGGTATGCGGCGCTGGTGAGCACCTGCAACGCCTGCCACCAGGACGCGAAGCACGGTTTCATGAAGATCACGGTTCCCGAACGGCCATCGGTGACCAACCAGTCGTTCGCACCGTGACGCGACAAGGCAGTCCAGCTGGATCGCCGCGCCCGGCAGTGCCGGGCTCGCAATGACCGGCAGATTGGGCCGGTGCTTGGTATTGCGACGGCTTGAAGCGGCGCGGCGCGATCCCTAGCGTGCCGGTCCGATGTCAGACCCCGTCACCCCTACCGCGCCGGCGAAGCCGCGCTTTGGCCGCGTTTTCTGGGCGCTCAACACGATCGAGATGTGGGAGCGCCTCGCGTTCTACAACCTGCGCGTCATGGCGCCCATCTACATCATGCAGGCCGACAATCCGGGCGGCCTGCATCTGACCGCGCTCGACAAGGGCACGATCTACGCCTGGTGGGCGGCGTTCCAGTCGCTGCTGCCCGTCGTCACCGGCGGCCTGGCGGACCGCTTCGGCTACAAGCGCACCCTCGGCTTTGCCATCAGTCTCATGATGACGGGCTACCTCATGATCGCGTTCCTGCGCGACGTGGCCTTCCTGAGCAACTATTGGGCGTTGTTCCTCGGCATCATGACGCTGGCGACGGGAACGGCCTTCTTCAAACCGAGCCTGCAGGGGTCGCTGGCACACCAGTTGACCAAGGAGAGTTCGTCAGTGGGCTGGGGCATCTTCTATTGGGTGGTGAATGTCGGTGCGTTCATCGGCCACTACCTGCCGTCGGTCCTCCTCACGCTGAGCGCGTTGTTGCCCGGCCCCCTGCACGCCATCGCCAACTCGAAGGAGGCTTGGCGCAACCTGTTTCTCGCCTCGGCGGTGTTCACGTCGTTCAACTTTGGGCTGCTGCTAACGTTCAAGGACGTGCCCTCGGGCGCGTCGAAGACCGAATCACCACTGCACGTGCTGGGGCGGACGCTGACCAACATCCTCGAACCGCGCCTGCTCTCGTGGATGGCGATCATGTCCTGCTTCTGGCTGATGATGTATCAGCTTTGGGATCTGCAGCCGAATTTCATCGCCGACTGGGTGGACAGCGGGCCGATTGCGGTGATGCTCGGCTGGATGCCCGCGGTGGCGCAGCAGGCGTTGATCGAACAGACGGCGCGCGGGCCGATGATGCCGCAGCAGGTGCTGCTCAGCTGCAACGCGTTTTTCATCATCATCGGCGTGGTCGGGGTTTCCTGGCTGAGCCGGCACATCCGCACGCTCTCGGCGATGCTCATCGGCATGTGTCTGGCCGTCGTGGGCGTAATGGTGGCGGGCTGGACGCAGAGCGGCTGGCTCCTGGTGGCGGGCATCCTGTTCTTCTCGCTCGGCGAGATGATGACCGGACCCAAAAAGAACGAATACCTTTCGCTTATCGCGCCGCCCGGCAAGAAAGGCCTCTACCTCGGTTACGTGAACATCCCGGTGGGCGTGGGCGTCTATTTCGGATCGACGATCGCCGGTTACGTCTACGGCCACTACGGTGAAAAGGCGGTGCTGGCGCTGAAATACCTCGCGGAGCGGACGCCGTTCGGCCGGGAAAAGCCCTGGAATGGTGACGTGGGCACACTGGAGGCGGTGCTGGGCGTCAGCCGCACGGAGGCCATGGCCAAGCTGCAGGAAATAACGGGTCTAGATCCCGTCGCCGCCACGAGGATGTTGTGGGACACCTACCATCCGCACATCGTCTGGATCCCCTTTGCGATGATCGGCGTCGCCGCCGCGTTCGCCCTCTGGATCTTCAACCGGATGGCGCGCCGCTGGAGCGACATGAACGCCTAGCCGCGCGTTGGGGTCGGTGCCCGGCGGGTGGGCGGAGCTCTGGCGCTCGGCTGGAAGGAGGCGGAGGGACCGGGTCAGATCCAACCGCGGCGAATCATTTTTGCAGGATCGGCAGCAGGCCGATGTCGATGATGTTTTTGTTCTCGGCGCGGCAGCGTTCCAACACCTCCGGCAGCGGGGCCTTGTCCAGGTTGATGTGGGCGACGGCGGCCTCGGCTCCGGCAAAGACCACGTTTTCCATTTCCTGCACGTTGATTTCCGCTGCGCGCAGGGTGTCCAGCACGGTGGCCAGGACGCCGGGGCGGTCGAGATGGCGCACGACCAGCCTGTGGGTGGCGGGCGTGCGCTGCGCCAAGTTGACGACGTTGGGCACTTTGCCGGTTTCCTTGAAGGTCTGGATGATGCGCACCGCCTCCGCGGCGATGGCTTCCTGCGCCTGTTCCGTCGAGGCGCCGATGTGGTGCGTGCCGTAGACATTGGCGTCCTGGCCGAGCGGATCGCTGAACGGGCCGGTGCCGCCGGCCGGCTCGCTGGCGTAGACGTCGAGTCCCACGCGCAGTTTGCGCTCCGTGATGGCCTGCATGAGCGCGGCCTGATCGACCACTTCGCTGCGGGCGGTGTTGATGAAGTAGGTCCCTGCGCGCATGGCCCCGAAAAACCGGGAGCCGAGCAGGCCCTTGGTGCCGGCGTTCAACGCGAGGTGGACGCTGACGATGTCGGCCGAGGCC
>JBGOXZ010000030.1:0-13170 GCA_041479395.1 Opitutaceae bacterium | reverse complement strand
CCCGCGACGGATTGCTGTTCCGCATGTCGGAGGACGACTGGAACGCGGTGCTCGCCACCAATCTCACGAGTTGCTTCCACTGGACGAAGCACCTCGGCCGGGCCATGACCCAGAAGCGCTGGGGACGCATCGTGAACATCGCTTCCGTCGTCGGCCTGAGCGGGAACGCCGGTCAGGCCAATTATTCCGCCGCCAAGGCCGGTCTGATCGGCTTCAGCAAGAGCATCGCCAAGGAATTTGCCCGCCGGAATGTCACCTGCAACGTCGTGGCGCCGGGATTCATCAAGACCGACATGACCGCCGGCCTGACGGAAGAGGTCACCAAGGCCGCCCTGCAATTCATCCCGCTGCAGCGGTTCGGCGAACCCGCCGACGTGGCTCATATGGCGGCCTTTTTATGCTCCGAGGAGGCGGGATATATCACGGGCCAAGTTTTTACCGTTGACGGCGGCATGGTGATGTGATCCCAAAGAGCAGCCCAAACCCTGGCCCATACCCAACATGGCTGATCAGAAAACCATCGAACAGCGCGTCAAAGAGATTATCGTTAACCAATTGAATGTTAACGAGGAACAGATCACCTCGGAAGCATCCTTCCTCGACGATCTGGGCGCCGATTCACTCGACACGGTCGAGTTGATCATGGCTTTTGAGGAAGAGTTCAAAGACGAGATCAAGGGGGAAATCCCAGAATCCGACGCTGAAAAACTCCAGACGGTGGGCGACGTGATCGCCTACATCGAAGAAAAGTCGTCCGCGAAATAGCTTTTTCCTTCGCTTTGCGGCGTTCTACCGTGTTTCCCTTGGAAACTTTTCGGTGGAACGCCTTTTTTGTGCATGGATGCTGATCCCTCCCTCCCGCGCATTGTCGTCACTGGTCTGGGCGTCGTCTCCTCGCTCGGTTTCGACGTGGATGTGTTCTGGGCCAACATCCTCGCGGGCCGGAATGGCATCACGCGGGTGACGCAGTTCGACGTGACCGAATACCCGTGCCAGATCGGCGCGGAGGTGCTCGGCTTCGATCCGACCCGGCACATGGATCCCAAGGAGGTCCGGCGCAACGACCGCTACACGCACTTCGGTTTTGCCGCCGCGAAGATGGCCGTGGCCGACGCCGGCCTCAATTTGCCGGCGGAGAACGGTGACCGCATGGGCGTCATCATCGGCTCCGGCATCGGCGGGATGCACACGTATGAGCAGCAGCTCAAGATTCTCTGGGAGCGCGGTCCGCGCAAGGTGTCGCCCTTCGCGATTCCCTCCCTGATCAGCAACATGTGCAGCGGGCTCGTGGCCATCGAATTTGGTGCGCGTGGCCCCAATTTCGGCGTGGTGAGCGCCTGCGCATCGTCCGCCCACGCCATCGGCGAGGCCTTCCACGCCATGCGGCGCGGCGAGGCCGACGTGATGATCGCCGGCGGCAGTGAGGCGGCCATCACCCCCTTCTCCTATGCGGCCTTCTGTTCGATGAAGGCCATGAGCACGCACAATGAAGAGCCGCACAAAGCCTGCCGCCCCTTCGACCGGAACCGCGACGGGTTCATCATGGGCGAAGGCGCGGGCATCCTGGTGCTGGAAACCCTCGGGCATGCGCGGGTCCGCGGCGCCCGCATCTATTGCGAGCTCGTCGGGTATGGCGCCACCTGCGACGCCTTCCATATCACCCAGCCCGACCCCGATGGGCGTGGTCTCTCGCTCGCCATGACCCGCGCGCTCGCCTCCGCCCGGCTGCGGCCTGACCAGATCGATTACATCAACGCCCACGGCACCTCCACGCCCTACAACGACAAATTCGAGACGCTCGCCATCAAGCAGGTTTTTGGCGACCACGCGCGCAAGCTCATGGTGAGCTCCACCAAGTCGATGACCGGCCATCTGCTCGGCGCGGCCGGCGGCGTCGAATCGGTGATCTGCGCGAAAGCCATTCAGCAGGGCGAGGTGCCGCCGACCATCAATTACGAGGAACCCGATCCCGAGTGTGATCTCGACTACGTGCCCAACGTCAAGCGCACCGCGCCGGTCAGGATCGTCCTGAGCAACAACCTCGGCTTTGGCGGCCAGAACGCCTCCTTGGTCTTCCGGCGGCTGGAATAGGTGTCATGCGCGGTCGTCGCCGGACATGATTTGCTTGGCGCCGGCGCGCCGTTGCGCGAGGCTGGGCGCCGCGTGAAACGGGCCTTCCTCGCGGTTCTGGCTCTGGCCGTCCTATCCGGCTGCGCCTTCCGGCGCGAGCCGGTGGACCGGCGCGAGGTGTGGCGTGCGATCGAGCAGCCGGCGGCGCGCTACCGCCTCGATCCGGCCTTCATCTACGCGCTGGTGACGGCCGAATCAGGTTTCGACGCGCGGGCGCGCAACGGCGAGGCCCGCGGGTTGCTCCAGCTCAAGCCCGCGGCCTGGGCGACCGTCTCCGGCCGGCCCTACGAGCCCACGGTGTGGGACTGGCGCGCCAACCTCGAGGCCGGCATCGACTATCTCGCCTGGTGCCGACACACCCTCCACGTGCGCGGCAAATTCTCCGAGCGCCTGCTCCTCGCCGCGTTTCACTACGGTTTCGATTATGTCGAGTCGCGCGACTTCGACGAACGCCGCATCGCGCGTCCCGCCCATCCCATCTACCGGGCGCTGTGGCGCGGCCAGCTCCACCCGGTCCCGCCGCCGGAGGCAATGTCAGCCCATCGCTGACACCGCGCCGAAGCAGGACCCGCCAATCGGGTGGGAAGGTGGCATGCCGCCAGCCGGCACGGGTGGAACCCCTGCGCCTGCCGCCCGGAGCACAAAGTCACGTTTGCCCCGGGCGGAGTTTGCGCACAATCTGGCTGCCGCACCATGTCCGCGCCTCCGCCCAACATCCTGTGGATCATCACCACCCAGTGGCGGGCGCAGGCGACGGGCTATGCGGGCGATCCCAACGCGCGCACGCCGCACCTGGATGCGCTGGCGGCGGAATCCGTCGCTTACATGCAGGCGGTGACCCCGCATCCCTTCGGCCCGTTTGCCCGCGCGGCGCTGCTCACGGGCGTGGCGTCACCGGAGAATGCAGTGCGCGGCTATTACGATCCGCTGCCGCCGGACGCGCGGACGATCGCGCACCAGCTCGGCGAGCGCGGCTACGCGACGGCGTTTTTCGGCAAGTGGCATCTGTACCGGCGCGATCCCGCCGCGCCGCTGGTCGGGGAGGCGCAGGCGAAGCTGGTGGTGCCGCCGGAATGGCGTGGCGGCTTTGCATGCTGGGAGGGTTTTGAAGGAGGATTTCTTCTCAATGATCCGTGGCTGCACGGCACCCGGCTGCCGGTACCGGTGAGATTTCCCGGCTATCAATCCGACGTGGTCTGTGCGCGTGCAGCCGAATGGATTCGCGATGTGGGATTGCGGAAACCGAAGACCGGGAAGGATCAGGCCGGCGCGGCGGAAATTCGACGGTTCCCCGGCCGGCCATGGTTCTGCGTGGTGAGTCTCGAGCCCCCGCATCCGCCCTACGATGCGCCGGCCGCGGGCGTGGGGCCGCGCAATCCGCAGGAGATCGTGCTGCCGCCCACCGTGCCGCGCGGCGGAGAAGTTGAAGCGAAAGCCCGCCGGGAGCTGGCCGGGTATTACGCCCATCTCGAGGCGACCGACCGGGCGATCGGCCGGATGCTGGCGCAATTGCGGCCGGAGAATACGGTCGTGGTGGTCACCTCCGTCCATGGCGACATGCACGGGGCGCACGGATTGTTTCGCAAGGGGTGGCCGCACGAGGAAAGCATCCGGGTGCCGCTGCTCGTGCGGGGAATTCGCCAGGAGGGCACAGGGCACGGGGTTCAGAGTTCCGCGTTGGTGTCCCTGATCGACCTGCCACGCTGGGCGGTGCACTGGGCTCAACACGGAGCCTCGGCCCCGGCCGCCGCCGCCGCGATGCAGCGAATCTCGATGCCCAGCGTGGTGCGTCTGCCGCATCAATGCGACCGGGTGTGGCGCGGCGTGCGCACCGCCTCGCGCAAGCTGGTGGTCACCGAGGACGGCGTGCCGTGGCTGTTCTTCGACCTCGAGCACGATCCCGGGGAGGAACACAACGTGGTGGGCGAGGCGGGACGCGCGGCGGAGGTGACGGAATTGCGGCGATGGCTCTGAGCGGCGGGCGGGGACCAACAGCCTCGGTCCGGAGGGGAGAGGCGCGGCGCCCCGCCCAGTCATTCCGAAGCCCGGCGCGAGACTCACGGCAGCTGGCGTTGGCCGGCATCGCAGGTTTGATCGGGATGGCGAGGCGGTCGCTCAGGCCGGCTGGGAAGGCGGGATCAGGGACGAGCGGATCGTCAGCAGCAGGGATGCAATTTTGAGCGGCTTGAACAGCGGGAGCGCGGGAGCAAGTTCTGCCAGCAACGCGGGGGGCGTCGATTCGCCGGCTGGCAGCATGAAGAGAATTGGCAGCCGCGGCCGCTGCCAGCGCTTGCGGAGATCGAGGACCAGCTGGCCGCCGGCCCCATCGGGCAGTGCATGGTCCACAATGAGCAGCGCGGGCGGCGGGCGACCGCCGGCCAGCGTGCGCGCCGCCTGGGCTGATTCCGCCGACAGGCAGGTGAGGCCCGCCCCGGTCAGCGCGGTGGTGAGGAACCGGCGGTTGGCGCCGTGGCCGTCAACCACCAACACGGTGCAACCCTGCAATTCGGCGGGCAGCGCCGCAACGGGCGGGGGTGGCGGCGCCGGCAGGGGCTGCACCGGGATCGTGAAAGCAAACAACGAGCCGCGGCCCGGCTCGCTCTCGACCCGGATTTCGCCACCCATGAGACTGCACAGCCTCTGGCAGATGACGAGCCCGAGCCCCGTGCCGCCGTATTTGCGCGTGCTGGAGGAGTCGATTTGCGAAAACGGCTTGAACAGCAGGTTCACTTTCTTGGCTGGAATGCCGATGCCCGTGTCCCGCACGCCAATCTCGATGAGGCAGGGTTCGGCCGCGGCGGCCGGCGGATTCATCGGCTGGGCCGGCTCGGCAACGGAAGCCCGGGCAGGAACCGGAGACGGCATTTCCACCCGGTGCACCTCGACGGAGACATAGCCGTGCGGCGTGAATTTGATGGCGTTGTTGAGAAGGTTGACCATGACCTGCCGCAGCCGGGCAACGTCGCCCACGATCCAGGCCGGCACTCCCGGTTCGATGCAATAGGCGAGATCGATCTTCTTGGCCGCGGCCTGCACGGCGAACAAGTCGAGCGCGTCCTCGATGCAGCCGGCCAGATCGAAGGGATGCGGTTTCAGCTCCATCCTGCCTGATTCGATCTTGGAGAAGTCGAGGATATCGTTGATGACCGAGAGCAGCGCGTCGCCACTGGCACGGATGGTATTCACGCAGTCGCGCTGCTCGGCGGTGAGCGGGGTCTCGAGGAGCAGGCTGGTCATGCCGATGACGCCGTTCATCGGGGTGCGGATCTCGTGGCTCATCGAGGCGAGGAACTCCGACTTGGCCCGCGAGGCGGCGTCCGCCTCCTCCTTCGCGCGGCGCAGGTGGTTCTCGGTCTCCACGCGGGCCGTGATGTCGATGAGCATGGCGATGAAATTCTCAACGGCGCCGGCCTCGTTGCGGACGGGCTGCAGATCGAGGTGAAGATGATAACGCGCACCGTCGCGGGCATGGCAGACGAGGTCCGCGTTGAACGGCGCGGCCCGCTGGCAGGCGTCGCGCAGGCGGACCACGGTGGCTGAATCGGTGTCGGGGCTGATGAGCACCTGCGTGAGGTGGCGGCCAATCACCTCGGGAGGGCTGAATCCGAGCAGGCGGACAAAACTGTCATTGATCCACTCGAGCCGGCCGGCGGCATCGGTGATGGCCACGAGATTGTCGGTGCTGCTGGCGACCAGAGAGAGTTTGCGCGTGGCGGCCTGGCTGGCACGCAGCGCCTGCTCGGCCCGGCGGCGCTCCTCGTTTTCGGCAAGCAGACGCGCGTTGGCCCGCTCGATGGCGCGGCGGCGCACGTGGGCGGTGCGGGCGAGATTCACCACGGCGCCGAGCAGCGCGCTCAGTCCGAGCCCGAGGATGGTCACGAGTTCGGGGAAAAACTGGCGCGCGCGCTGGAGGGCGACTTCGGAGGGAATGAGGCTGATGCGGATGCGCTGGTTGAAGAGGTTGAAGACCGACTCTTCGCGCAGACCCGCCCGGACGGGATCGGGGGGATACCGTTCGAACACCGGCTGGCCGTCGATTTCAACCGCGACCGCGTACAGGGTGGAAAGATGCAGGCGGTTCTCCACCGCTTCGAGGAGGACCGGGTAGAGGAATTCTCCCAGCAGCACCTGGGCATGCGAGCCGTCGGCGACAGGCAGGGGCACGCAGATCAGGAAGCCTTGGCCGCCCAGCGGCAGCGGGAGGAGAGGGGAAAACGCCGGCTGGCCGGAGGCCTGCACCTGTTCGATGAGGGCACGGTGCTGCGGGTCCCGGCCATGATTGTATTCGAGGAGGTGCTCGTTGCCTTCAGCCGGGTAGATCCAGCGGGTGTGCAGCGAGGCATCTATCCAGGTGAGCGAACGAAGCGCGGGGAAGTCTGCGCGATAGGCCATGCCGTCACGGTTGCGAATAGCGTCGGTGAGCGGGTTGATCTCCACCCACCGGGCGGCCATGCGCTGAAGGGTCTTGGCCTCATTATCCAACTCGAAATTGAGCAGGGTGGCGGCGTTGTTGATGGTCAGCCGGGTGGTGGTGCGGACAAAGCCCATCTCGCGATCACGCAGGGCGGCGGTGAACAGCAGCGTCAGCGTGGCGCCCGCCGCCATCACGGGCGCCGGCAGCCAAAGGGGCGGTTGGACGGCGCGATCGGGATCGTCACGCCAGATTCGGCTTAACAGGAGATGACCCAGCAGGACCAGGCACAGGGCGGTGAGCGGCGCGGGCCGGAGGACCTGATTCCAGGCCGCGACTTCCGACAACCCGAGGAGCCATCCCAGCAGCGGCGCCAGTCCGATGGAGATGATCAGCGACGAGGCGAGGGCGGTGACCAAGGGCCGATGCCGCGGCACGAGGGGAAGTTCGCGCCAGACGAGGCACAGCCCCGCGGCGAGGAGCGAAAGGGCGGAAAGACGCGACACGCGGCCGGGCATCAGCGTATCGGCCGCGAGGTGCAGCTGCTGCAGGAGCTCGTCGACGCGCAGATTCCAGTCGAAGAGATAGGATGCGAACGCGAGCAATCCGATGGCCGCCGGCACCGCGGCCAGCCACACGGCGCGGCGGATGTTCCCTTCCAGCGCGAGCAACACTCCGCCGAGCACCACCAGGCTGAACGCCATGTCGGGCGGCATCGCCGCGTCGCCCGGCTGGAGCCGCGCGAGCAGATCGATCCGCTGCGCCGCACCCGCCAGCGCCAGGATGCCAACGACGACGAGCAACCCGGCTCCGAGCAGTGACGCGCGGCTTAGCCAGTCGCTTGAAACCACAGGGTTATGGCGGGCCATTGACGGGGCAGGTGCTAAGGCGTGTCTTCAAACCTGGATTGTCATTCTGAACGAAGTGAAGAATCCAGCTGGACCTTGCCGGAGCCCGCTGCGGCAGCTTGCTGGATGCTTCGCTGCGCTCAGCATGACAAATTCCGGAATCATGGGGTTTGAAGACACGCCTTAGCTAGGCCGGGCCAGCAGTCGGGGGCAACGTGTTTTTGCCCCAAAGCTCATCTAAAATGAGTGAAAAGAGTCGGGGCGCCGGCTGCACGTGGTTTGCGCCGGTATCAAGCCGATGCGGTCGTGGCGGGCACACCGCACGGGCGTGCCTTCAGGCCGGCGGCTTTTGCGGCGCGGGCGGCGGTTCTTGCGCCGGCGACCCGGGGCCAGGCTGCGTCGGAGCGGGAACGGCCGGGAGGGGAGACCCAGGCGCTGTCCCGCCGGGCGAGGTGCCGTTGGTCGGGGCGGTCGCGCCAGCCGAGTCGTCCGGGACCAGCTGTATCTCGGATGGTTTCTCCTCTGGCTCCGCGGCGGGCTCGGTTGGACTGGCGCTGCGCTCCGGTTTGAGCGAGCGCAGGAAGGTGAGGCTCCACGAAGGGTTCGCCAATGGGCCCGTGAGGCGCACTTCCAGGGTGCTCAGCAGGGGCGAGAGCGCCATCCCCAGCACATCGGTCAGGACGAAGCGGTGTTCCTTGAACGGCGAGATCCTGGCCGTGAAATCGAGCGTCTGCGCGTCGAGCAGGTATTCGCCCCCGGCCTCGATGGCCGCGCTCGGCCCGCTGATCTTAAGCTCGGGAAACACGAGCTTGCGGCCCTCGACCGTGAAATTGGCCTGCACGTTGTCGAGACGCTGCGATTTGAAGTTGAGCAGGGTCTTGCTCAGCAGTTCGAAGAGCAGCTTGAGCAACGGCAGCTCGATCAGCCCGTGACCGCGAATCTGCAAGTTCCCTTCGCCGCGGTAGCCGAAGAAATCCTGGTAGCGGCCCTCGGCCTTGAGCGCCGCGTTCAGCTCGCACTCGGCGGCGTTTTCGACGAAGCGGCCTTTCGGGCGTTCCGGCGCGGACGGCTTCCGGGCGGACTGAAATTCCTCGAACGCGTCGATGACGTGGCCGAGGTTCGCGCCCCGCAACGAGGCATCGAAGGCGAGTCGGCGGGCCTCGGCGCGGCCGGTGACCCGTGCCTTGGCGGCGGCGGTGCCGCCGGCCAGGCTGGCCTCGATCCTGGGCAAATCGATGGTGTCGTTGTCGATGTCGGCGGTGAACCGGAGGTTTTCCAGCGGAAACTGGTGGAAGGCGAAGCGGCCGCGCGAGGCGAGCTCGATTTGCACCTTGCGCCGCGGACCGCCGAGAATTGTCGGGCCGTCGAGGTGGCCGCTCAAGCGAACCGTGGGCGGCTCGGCAAACTGGAAGGGGGCGGCCAGCGCGGTGCCCGCGGGGCCGTAGAGCCGGGCGCATTCGGCAATGTCGAGGTCGGAGACACCGTTGAAATCAAGCGTCCGGTAGGTCGCGTGCGGCGCGTCAACGGCCAGCACGAACGAGCCGTGGGCGGAGTGGCCGGCGCGCTCGGTGGTGAACTCGAACACGTCGTAGTAATAGGGACGGACAAAAAGGATCGTGCGCACGCGGTCAAACGGCACGCCGCGGATGCTGGGGCGGTCGGCATCCGCCTGGCAGAAAACCGAGGTGAGGCGCGCAGTGCCCCAGCGGCCGGTCACGTCAACGTCAGCCACGGACGGGGCGGCGGTGAAATCAAAATTGGCCCAGAAGCGCGGCCACCAGGCATGGAACCACCCGGAGATGTCAAGCGGGCGGAGCCGGCCCTGGAGAAGGAAGCGATAGTCGCGCGTGGCCGTGTCCATGGTGTACGATCCCCGCGTCACGTTGTCGCCCTGGAGCAGCACCAGATCGCTGACGCGCAGGTCGTGCCCGGTGTAGGTCACATGCGCGCGGGCGGCGTCGATGGCCACCTCGCGCGCGATGGCCTGCCGCACCGCGACGTCGGCCTCGGCGCGGACCGGCTTCCATCCCTGGGCGAATTCGGCCGTTCCCTGCACGGCGGCAGGCTCATGCAGCTCAATCCATTTGAGCACGGGCAGATTGAGTCTGCCGCGGGCGAGCTCGAGCAGGGCCGGGCTGAGCGCGCCGGCGAGCTCGAGCTTGCCGTCACCCGCCTTCACATCGGCCGCACCGTGCACCGCGACGGCCGATCCGCCGGCGCGCACGGCAAAATCACCCTGCAGACGCGGGAATTGCGCCAGCGCAACATCGGCCAGGGGCGTCTCCACGGGGACCGCCATGACCACGCCGCGGGCGGCGGTGGCGCGCACGCTTTGCGGGGCGAAGGCAAATCGATCCGGCACGAGCGAACCGGCCAGATCGACGAGTAGCTGCCTGGCCTGCGCCCGGCCGTCCCACTCCACGCCGTCTGCTTCGAGTTTCACGCGCACCGGCGCAGGCGTGTCGCCCAGCAGCGGAAAAGTGGCGTGGACGCTGGCCGCGACCACGCGGAAAGGGGCCGCCGGGTGGAACGTGCGGGCAAAAATCTCGGCCTCCACGATGGCGCCGCGTTTCTCTGACGGCGTGAGCCGAAGCCGCACACACGGTTCCTCCAGCGCGTCAAGGTGCGGGCGCAGGGCCATCACCTTTCGGCCCGCATTGAGGTAACGCTGCAGCAGGAGGTCGAGCATGGGCATCGAGCTGGATCGCGAGCGGGCCGCCGCCGGCAGGTGAAAGCCGCCCTGACCGGCGACGGCGAGACCCGCGATGCGGAAGGTGCACAGGGCCACTTCGTAGTCGGACCGCGAAAGATGAAAGATCCCATCGAGGTCGCTGACCACGGCCTCGTCCGTGCCGGAGGGCGACAGCATGGCCGGGATGTGCAATTCGGCGCCGGTCAGCCGGAGCTCGTGCAGGCGGACATTGCCGACCAGCAGCGCCCAGAAATCGAGGCTGGCATAGGCGGCGCGGATCGTCACCAGCGGGGTGGGGTGGGCGGGAGTGAACAGCTGCACGTGCTCGATCACGAAGCGGCCAGTGGGATCGAAAACGGCGCGCCCAAAGCGGGCCGTCACCTGCGAGGCGGCGAGGCGGTGCTCGATGGCGCGCAAGGCAAAATCGGGCAGCGCCAGCTCGCGGCGGGTGACGATCCAGATCTGCGCGACCAGCAGCGCGGACAAGGCCAGCCAGGCCGCCCAGCACAGGAGCAGAAGGAGGCTCGAACCGCACCAGTGCAGGGCGAACAACGTGGACCGCTTGAGGTTCATGGTGGGGGAGCCGGGACGCGGATAAGGGTGGGAAGGCGGGAGGCCAACCCCCGCGGTGCGCGGGCTACGGGTGGGCGGGCGGGGAGGCGGGCTCGGGCTCCGCGGGCGCAGCGGGTCCAGGATCGTGCGGGCCGAAGGTGAGGGTGAACAGCGCGTCGAGCAGCTTCTGGTCGGCTTCGAACACGACGTTGCGTTCGGCGGAGCCAACCAGCTGAGTGCCGCCGCCCGTACGTTCGGTGAAGAACAATGTGTACGGGGCGGTCTGGGTGCCGGTGCCGCCGACCAGCGAAACGGTGGCTTCGAGTTTGTACTTCCACGCGCGCGGCTCACCCGCGATCTCGACAGATGGCGGAAAGGAATCGAGCACGAAGCTTTTCGCACGCAAGCCGCGCAGCTGCTCGAGGAGGGCGAGCAGCGCGGTCCGCCTCGCCTCGGGCTCCGCGGCCACCGCCTGGTCCCAGGTTTCGCTGCCGGCCAGCTGGCGGGAGAAGAGCTCGGCCTTCGTCGCCGTGTCGGTGAGGACAAGGCCGGTGATGCGCGCTCCGGCGGGCAGTTCGCGCAGGAGGCGGTCGCGATAGTAACTCACGGTGACGGGCGTCTCGCGCAGGATTTCCGGATCGACCAGATAGACGAACGGTTCGTTGGCGAGCTTGGCGTAGGCGCGGTTTTCCCGCTCACTGGCGATGCCGATGAGCAGCGTGGCCGCCGCCGGCGCCGCCGCGGTCTGGGTGCCCGCGGCGAGCGCGCCCCTGGCGGCAAAGTTGAGCGTGATCTCGCGCTCGGGGCGATTGAATCCCCAGTTCTCGAGTTCGATGGCTTGCGGAGCATCGCGGAGGAACCGCTGGGCCTGCAGCAGGTAGAGCTGCTGGATCACCCGCTGCACACGCGGAAGGTCGGCGGGCAGGGTTTGGGGCGCTTGATTGGCCGCGCGCGTGACAATCTGCCAGGGATCGGTATCCAGCGGCTGCCGGCCGGTTTCGAGCCGCTGGAGGGTCAACTCGGGCCGGTTGGGGGCGACCAGCGTGATGGAAGTGAGTGCGCGCGGGTCGAAGCTGAGCAGATGTTTGTCGCGCAGTTCCTCCTGGGCGTTGCGCAGGATGGCGAAAAGTCTGTCGGGAAAAGCAACGGTGAAGAGGGGCGCCCGGTCCTCCATTTTTGCGTACAGCTCGGTCGCCGGTTCGGACGGAGCCTCGCCCGACGCGGATCCCGCGGCCGGCGGCTTGGCCTCCGAACCGGCCGCGGCGACCGCGTTCCCGAGCAGCAGGGTTTCGCGGCGGCCATTGCCTTCGAGGGTGAGGCGGAGGGCGGGATTGGCGAGGCCCGTCTGGTCGGACGCAACGGCGGCCGGGTCGACAAACGACCGCGTGCGGAGGGCGTTGAGGCCGTTGATCGCCAGCTCGACCTCGGTGCGGTTGGCGCGGGTGAGGATGGGTGCTTCAAATGACCAGAGAGGGCCCTCGCGCCGCAGGCGAATGCGGAGGTTTGCCGGCGCGGCGGTTTGCAGATTGAAGGAGCGCACCTCGAAGAGGGGAACGTTGAAGATCGTATCGGCCCGAAGCTGTTCAAGGGTGAGCGCCAGGCTGTCGGCCAGACTGCGGCCGACCACATGGATGCGCTCCCCGTCGGGCGAGAGAACGTACAGCCGGTTGCCGACCTTGGTCGCGTCGCCGACGCGGAGGACAATGGTTTTGAGCGGCGTGGCCGCGGTTTCGTGGGCGGGCAGCGCGCCCGCCAGTCCCGCGGTGAAGGTCAGCGTGAGCTTGGGCTTGTCCAGCCCGTAATCCGCCAGCGAGAGGCCGCTCGTGGGGAGATCCTTGACGAGGAAGCTGGTCTCATGCTCGAGAAACATGAGCTCGTTGAGCATGCGGCTGATGGCGTGCGGGTTGGCGGGCCATTCGATGGGCTTGGTGAGCATCCAGCCGTCCGGGCGCTTGTCGATGCGCACGGGCTCGGCGAGGCGCCCGCCGGAGATCTCGAGGGACTGGATGGCGGCGGCCTCGGGGCCGAGCACGCGCCGGCGGCTCTCCTCCCAGATCCGGTCCGTCTGCCACCTCCGCACGAACGTGAAGATGAAGAAAAACAGGACGACGTTGAGGAAAAGCAGGACAAGCGTGACTTTGGTGCGCATGGCGACTCAGATTTGAAAGGATGGAGGGAAAAGGAAGCGGGCGCCTGGGGCGCCCAGGTTTTCATGCTTGAACTGCGTTCATCATTTGCGTCAGCGGCGCCGCGTCCAGTAGACCATGAAGCCAAGCAGAGCCGCGAAGCCGGGCAGGATGAACAGAAGACCGAGCCGGAGCTTGGCGAGTTCCTCCTGCGAGAGGGAAAGTTGGAAGCGCTCAATCGGGCGGGGGGGGATGTGGAGCTGGGTATCGCGGTCCACGGTCCAGTTCACGGCGTTGAGGCAGAGGGTCTGGCTGCCCGGCTCGGTCAGGTGGCGGTTCGAGAAAATGTCGCCCGAGCCGATGGCCACCAAGCGGCCGCCCGGCACGCTGAAAGGCAGGGCACCGGCCGTG
>JBGOXZ010000029.1:0-13313 GCA_041479395.1 Opitutaceae bacterium | reverse complement strand
GTCCCGATTTCGGAATTGTAGGTCGGGCTTTACGCCCGACACGCCGGTGCGGCGAAACCATTCTGTCGGGCGTAAAGCCCGACCTACCACGCCGCTCCGAAACGTAAGAGGCGCCCGGGCGGGCGCCTCTGAAATTGCGTGGCGCCAGTCTTAGACTGGCGCTCCTTTCGGCGACAAACGTCAGCCGTTCACTGCTCGAACTGCTGCTCCATCTCCTGCAGTTCCTTCGACTCGCGCTTGCTCTGCCAGATCGACCAGCCGATCGCCAAGGCGGCGACGAGCGCAACGAGCAGGCCGATCACGCGGCTGGCCGTGCCGGTGATGACGTTGTATTTGATGATGATGCCGAGCGCGAGGAGGCTGACCATATTCATCACCTTGATGAGCGGGTTAATGGCGGGGCCGGCGGTGTCCTTGAGCGGATCGCCCACGGTGTCGCCGGTGACGGCGGCCTTGTGGGCTTCGGAGCCCTTGCCGCCGTAGTGGCCGTCCTCGATGAGCTTCTTGGCATTGTCCCACGCGCCGCCGGCGTTGGCCATGAACACGGCGAGGAGCTGGCCGGTGAGGATCATGCCGGCAAGGAAGCCGCCGAGGGCCTGTGTGCCGAGGAGGAAGCCCACGGCGATCGGGGTGAGGATGGCGAGGAAGCCGGGGCCAATGAGTTCCTTCTGCGCGGTGGAGGTACAGATGTCGACCACGCGGCCATAGTTGGGCTTCTTCTTGCCGGTCCAGATGTCGGCGTCGCGGAACTGCTCGCGGCATTCCTTCACGATAAGGAAGGCGGCGCGGCCGACGGCCCGGATCAGCATCGAACTGAAGAGGAACGGCACGGCGCCGCCGAGCAGGAAGCCGATGAACACCATCGGGTGGGCGACGGTGAGCTTGCCGGCCTCGGTCAGGTACTGGTCGGTGGTCATCTGGTTGATCTTGTCCTCGCTGCCCACGGCGATGACCGCGATGAAGCTCGCGAAGAGCGAGACGGCGGCGATGACGGCGGAACCGATAGCGATGCCCTTGGTTTCGGCCTTGGTGGTGTTGCCGACGGCGTCGAGGTCGGCGAGAATCTGGCGGGCGCGCTTGTAGGAGCCCTTTTCCTTGGCCTCCATCGCCTGGGCGTCGTAGCCCATTTCACCGATGCCGTTGGCGTTGTCCGCCACGGGGCCGAACACGTCCATCGAGATGGTGTTGCCGGTGAGGGTGAGCATGCCGATGCCGGTCATGGCCACGCCGTAGGCGATGAAGAGCGGCGGGGTGCCGAGGTAGCAGAGGTAGGACAACAGGATGGCGACGGCGATGACGACCACCATGGCGACCGTGCTCTCGTAGCCGACCGCGAAACCCTGGATGATGTTGGTGGCGTGGCCGGTCTGGCAGGCCTTGGCGAGGCCCTTCACCGGCGCGTGCGACGTGTGCGTGTAATAGCTGGTGACCTTGTTCAGCGCGACCGCGAGGATCACGCCGATCAAGCAGGCCAGCGCCGGCCGCATGTCGAGGCCCGCCACGCCGAAGTTGGCCCAGACCGGCAGATTGCCCGGCACGGTGTTGGGAAAATCGGCCAGCAACCTGGCCTGCTGGTCCGGGGCCAAGCCGGCCATGCTGAGCAGGCTCTTGCCCGGGTCGAAGCGCAGATACGTCAGGCCGAGGACGAAGAAGCCGACGACGGAGATGATGGAGCCGATCCAGAAGCCGTTGTGCACGCTCTTCAGCGCGGTGTCGGAGGTGTCGTTGGGGCCGGCTTTGACGGTGTAGGTCGAGATGATCGAGCCGAGCACGCCAATGCCGCGCACGAGAAGCGGAAAGATGACGCCCTTGTGGCCGAAGGTCGCGAGGCCGAGGATCATGGCGGCCACGATGGTAACCTCGTAGCTTTCGAAGATGTCGGCGGCCATACCCGCGCAGTCGCCGACGTTGTCGCCGACGTTGTCCGCGATGGTGGCGGCGTTGCGGGGATCATCCTCGGGGATGTTCTTCTCAATCTTGCCGACCAGGTCGGCGCCGACGTCCGCGGCCTTGGTGTAGATGCCGCCGCCCACGCGCATGAAGAGGGCGAGGAGGGTGCCGCCGAAGCCGAAGCCCAGCAGCGCTTCGTAGGCCTGTTCGCCGTAGGCGATGAAGATCAGCGTGCCGCCGAGGAGGCCGAGGCCGTCGGTGAGCATGCCGGTGACGGTGCCGGTGCGGTAGCCGAGCTGCATGGCCTCGCCGTAGGAACGGCGGGCGGCCGCGGCCACGCGCAGGTTGCCGGTGGTGGCGAGGCGCATGCCGACGAAGCCGACCAGCCAGCTGAAGAGCGCGCCGACCGCGAAGGCGCCGGCGCGGCCGAACTTGAAGGCCCCCAGGTCGCTCTGCGTGGTGAAGTAGAGCACGAGCGTGATGATGATGATGAGCGGCCCGATCTTGCGGAACTGCGCGGCGAGGTAGGCATCGGCGCCCTCGCGCACGGCGGCGGCGATGGCCTGCATGCGCGGCGTGCCCTGGTCCGCCGCCTTCACCTGCTTCGCGAGCAGCAGGGCGTAGAACAGGCCGGCAATGGCGATGCCGAGCACCACGAACAGCGCGACGAGCTCAAGCTGCGTGTACTTCGGATCGCTGAAGAGCACGAAGAACTTGAAGGCGTGCCCCCCGCCGTGCGGGGCGGGTGCCTCCATGCCGGGCGTCTGCCCAAACAGCGGCCGCGCGAAAAACGCAACCAGGAAGAGGACCGCCATCGCGGCCAGATAGATCGAGGTGGTGCGACGGCGTCGCGCCCATTTGACGAGTGAGATGAACATGGTGGAGTCTCCGGAGGGAAAGAAGCGATCGGGTGGTACGGGGCGCGACTCAGCTGCCGAAGGAGGCCTGCGCCGAGCGCCACCACTCGTGGTGCTCCGCGTCGAGCGCGGCGGCCGACGGCATCGGGTAGTATTTCAGCTCGCGGCCCTGGCCGGCGTAGAGGCCGCCCTGGATGGTGCGGTAGAGCACGTCGTCGCGCACGTTGCGGACGGTGACCTTGGTGGGCTTGCCGGGCTTGCGGTTGAGCTCACGCAGGCAGTCACGCAGGTGCTGCAGCCCGGAGTAGGGCAGATTGCCGACGTCGGCCGATTCGATGTCCTGGGCGAGTTTGGCGAGGGCGAGTTCCGCAAAGACGATCTTGGGCACGTTGACCGGCACGGTGGGGTCGGTGAGGCGCAGGCAGAATTCGGCGGGGTCCAGCGTGCTGACGACGCGCGGGGTGACCGGGCAGAACTCCTGGTAGAGGTGGAAGCAGCGGTCCACGGGCGCGGTGCACGCCGCGGATTCGAGGCTGAGGACGCGGCCGTCGTGGGTGGCGAGGTGAAGCCGGCCCAGCACGGCCACCGGCACATGCTCGAGCACCCGGTAGATCGCGAGGTAGGTGGACCGGCGCGGCGAACCGTCGAGATGCGGCACGCAGCGGGCCGCGATGTTCTGGAAAGGCGGGTAGTCGCTCCGCACGTCGGGGTCGACCTCGAAGAACATCGCCTGGCCGCGCGAGAACTTCTGGGTGCCGACGGCGAGGTAGGCGCCGAAGTCCTCCGGCGGGAGGTGGGAGGCGATGAGCGCCTCCGGATTGAGCGTGAGATAGAGGTGGATGTTCATAATGTTTTGGGCGGGAGAGGTTGGGAGCGGGAGGTTCAGGCGGTCCAGTCGACGCCCCGCATGTCGCCTTCCTTCAGGAACTGCTCATGCATGCGGAAGACGGTGGAGAGGGTCTGCGGCGTGTGGCCGCCTTTGGCCATTTCGAAATAGCGGCGGAGGGTGTCGCGGAAGTCGGGATGGGCGCAATGCTCGATAATGAGCCGGGCGCGGTCGTAGGGGTCCTTGCCGCGGAGGTCGGCCACGCCGTGGTCCGTGACAATGACCTGCACGGAATGCTCGCTGTGGTCGGCGTGGCTGACGAGCGGCACGATGGTGCTGATCTTGCCGCCCTTCTGGGTCGAGGGGCAGGTGAAGATCGAGATGAAGGCGTTGCGCGTGAAGTCGCCCGAGCCGCCGATGCCGTTCATGATGTTGCGGCCCATGATGTGGGTGCTGTTCACGTTGCCGAACAGGTCGCACTCGATAGCGGTGTTGATCGAGATCAAGCCGAGGCGGCGGATGACCTCGGGCTGGTTGGAGATTTCCTGCGGGCGCAGCAGGAGGCGGTGGCGATAGTCCGTGAGGTTGGCGTAGATCGAGGCGAGCACGGACTGGCTGACGGTGAGGGCGGTGCAGCTGGCGAACCGGATCTTGCCGCTGTTGATGAGATTGATGACCGAGTCCTGGATGACCTCGGTGTACATCTCGAAGGGCGGGATGTCGGGATGTTCGCCGAGGGCGCCGAGCACGGCGTTGGCGATGTCGCCCACACCCGACTGCAGGGGCAGCAGGCCCTTGCCCATGGTGCCGCGTTTGAGTTCAGCCGCGAGGAACCCGGCGACGTTCTGGCCGATGCGGCGCGTGACGTCGCTGGGCGGATCGAAGGCGTTGGTTTCGTCGGGGAGGTTGGTTTCGACGATGCCGGCGATCTTGGCGGGATCGACCTTGATGAAGGGCCGGCCGGCGCGATCGGAGGGTTTGTAGATCGGGATCGGGCAGCGGTACGGCGGGTCATCCGGCTCGTAAATGTCGTGCATGCCGAAGAGCGACGCGGGATGGTGGTGGTTGAGCTCGATGAGGATCTTGTCCGCGACATGGCAGAACGTGGGCGTGGCGCCAACGGAGGAGGTGAGGACGATGGCGCCGTCGTTGTTGACATCGGCGGCTTCGAGGATGGCCCACGAGAACTTGCCGAGGAAACCGTAGCGCACGTTCTGCGGCAGCATGCTCAGGTGCATGTCGAAGAAGCGCGTCTCGCCTGTGTTGATGCGTTTCCGCAAGTCCGGGTCGGACTGGTAGGGCGTGCGCCACGAAATGGCGTTGGCGCGCGCGAGTTCGCCGTCCAGCGACGGGCCGGTGGAGGCGCCGGTGACGACGCCGATCTGGAACGGCCGGCCGGCGTCGTGCTCGGCCTTGGCCCGGCGGGCGATGGCCTTGGGGATGACCTTGGTGGCGCCGGCGGGGGTGAAGCCGCTGAAGCCGACCGTCTGGCCATGCTGGATGAGTGCCGCGGCTTCATCGGGCGAGAGCACGGGGAAGCGGGAGCGGGTTGGGTTCTTGCGGGCGGAGGCCGTCATGGGAGGTGGGGATCAGAAGATTTCTCGCAACAATTCGACCAGATGAGGAGGCAGCACGCGCACCTCACCGACTGTGTTGCTCAGCAGCAGGCTGCCGTAAGGATCGATGCCTTCGAGGTGCCCGTTGATGGCGCCCCGCCCGCCGACCAGCGTCACGTGCACATGGCGGTGCAGCCAGGCGCCGTTGAGCTCGCGGCACAAGCCGGCCAGATCGCCGGCCTCGAGGCGGTGATGTTCCCGTGTGAGCGCCGCGAGCAGGCGCACGAGCAGCGCGGCAGGCGGCGGCGGCTCCGGCAGCAGGTCGGCCAGACGCGTGACCTCGCCGGCCAGCGCCAGATCAGTCGCCTCCGGGCGGTTGGCCACATTGAGACCGATGCCGACCACCGCGGCGTCAGCGGAAAAGCGGTCCACCAGGACGCCGGCGAGCTTCTGGCGGCCGACAAGGATGTCGTTGGGCCAGCGCAGTCGTGCCGCGGGGACGCCGAGCGCGTGCGCCACGTTGCGCACCGCCCACGCGGCGGCGAGCGGCAGCAGCGCCCAACGGGCGGGATCGCCCGGCGTGGGAACCACGGCCGAAAGCCACAATCCGCCCTCGTCGGACACCCAGTGGCGCCCGGTGCGACCGCGACCGGCCGTCTGCACGCCGGCGCTCACCGCCGACCACGGCGGCAGATGCGCGGCGAGGGAGCTGGTCGAGGTGACCTCGGCAAACTCGTGCAGCGTCCAACCGTCGATGGCGCGAACGTCGAGTTCCGGGATGATGGCGGGATCGTTGAGCATGCCGGCGGTTCTCCTCAGCGGACCTTGTGCGAATGATAGATTTCGCGCCGACCCTCGGCGGACCAGGCGTGCTGAGCCTCGGCGTCCGGGTGGACCGCGACAATGCGGTGCGGGCGCCTGACCACCAGGGCAACGGCGGCGGCGATGGCGGCGACGACGCCCTCCTCGATGGCATCCGCGGGCGGTGTCGCGAGAGCGGATGGCGCGGGTGGCACGGGAACAGGGTGGGCGGCGCGTTGCTCGAGGAGGCGCAACGTCCGGCTGAGGCGGTTCACCGTCAACCAGAGGTAGACCAGCGCCCCCAGCATGATGAGCAATCCCACGGCCTGGTAGTTCATGGCAGGAAGAATGCCGGGTTTGGCGGCGTCAGGCGATAGCCATCAGCATCGCGCCTTCCTCGACGGCGTCGCCGGGGTTGACCTGCACCATGGAGACCCGGCCCGTCTTCGGTGCGTAGATGTAGGTGTTCATCTTCATCGCCTCAAGGGTCATGACTTGCTGGCCCTCGGTGACCACCTGGCCTGGTTTCACGTCAACCGCCACGACCTTGCCAACGAGCGGGCTTCTGACATCGCCGACGCCGGCGGACGGGGCGACGGCGGGTTTGGCCGGAACGCACACGACCACCGGCGATACCACCGGCACGGAGGCGGCCCCGAAGGGGGGTGGGGAAGCACCGATGGGCAGGACGCCGGAGCCGATGCCCTCGTCAAGCATTTCAACCGTCACTGCATACACTTTGCCATCAACGGTGACTCGCAGTTGCTTGATCATGGAGGCGGGAAAAATCGGATCGCACGGTTAGAGCGGGATGTTGCCATGCTTCTTCGGGGGACGCGTCTCGCGCTTCGAGAGGGTGTTGCGCAGCGCCATCGCCAGAACACCGCGCGTCTGCGCGGGCTCGATGACGTCGGCGATCATGGCCTTGCCCGCGGCCTCGTAAGGCGAGGCGAATTTCTCGCGGTACTCGGCGGCAAGCTCCTTTTCCTTCGCCGCGGGGTCGCTGGCAGAGCTGATTTCGCGTTTGAAAAGGATCTTCACCGCGCCCTCGGCACCCATGACCGCGATTTCCGCCGAGGGCCAGGCGTAGACGATGTCCGCGCCCATGTCGCGGCTGCACATGGCGAGGTAGGCGCCACCGTAGGCCTTGCGCAGGATGAAGGTCAGCTTCGGCACGGTGGACGCGGCGTAGGCGAAGAGCATCTTCGCACCGTGGCGGATGATGCCGCCGCGCTCCTGGGCGACGCCGGGCAGAAAGCCGGGGACGTCCACGAGCGTGACGATGGGAATGTTGAAGACATTGCAGAAGCGGATGAAACGGGCGCCCTTGTCGGACGAGTCGATGTCGAGCGCGCCGGCCTTGTGCGCGGGATTGTTGGCCACAAATCCGGCCACGACGCCCTGCACGCGACCGAAACCCACCACCAGATTCTTCGCAAAGTCGCGATGCACCTCGAGAAAATCGCCCTCGTCGACCAATCGCGCGATGACGTCGTGCACCACGAAGGGTGTCTTGGGATCCTCGGGCACGAGTTGGTTCAGCGCCAGATCGGGCGACATGTCCACCGCCGGCGTGGGGCGGTGCGGCGGATCGACCACGTTATTGGAGGGCAGGAAGGAAAGGAGCTTGCGGGCGATCTGCAGGGCCTGGGTGTCATCCTCGGCGATGAAATGCACGTTGCCGCTGACGGCGGCGTGGGTCGCGGCGCCGCCCACCTCTTCCATGGTGGTGCTCTGGCCGGTGGCCGCCTTGATGACCTCCGGGCCGCAGATGAACATGCTGGCGTTCCGCTGCGTCATGATGATGAAGTCGGTCAGGGCCGGCGAATAGGCCGCGCCGCCCGCGCACGGCCCGGCGATGATGGAAATCTGCGGCACGAGGCCGGAGAGCTCGACGTTGCGGAAGAACACCTGACCGTAGCCGGAGAGCGAATCATCGCCCTCCTGAATGCGCGCGCCGCCCGAGTCGTTGATGCCGATGAGCGGGATGCCGGCTTTCTGCGCATAGTCCATGAGGTCGCAGATCTTCTTGGCGTGGATGCGCCCCAGGGCGCCCCCGCCGACGGTGAAGTCCTGGCTGAAGGCGGCGACCGGCCGGCCGTCCACGTAGCCGACGCCGGTGATGACGCCGTCGCCCGGCATCGGTTTGCCTTCCATGCCGAAGTGGTGGCAGTCGTGCTGGGCATGGAGGCCCCATTCCATGAACGTGTTTTCCTCGAAGAGGACGGCGAGCCGATCGCGGGCGGTCAGGAGGCTCTTCCGGCGGCGCTCAGCGATTTTCTCGTCGCCGCCAGCGGCGTAAGCGACGCGGCGCCTCTGCTCGAGTTCGTTGAGCAATACTTTCGAGATGGGCATGGATGAATCTTCCGGGATCGATTCGGCGGCGGGCGGCGGCAGGTCGGACTGGCGGCAGGCACCGGCTTAGGCCGGCTTCGACGCACAGAGTTCAGTCAACACCCCGTGCATCGATTTGGGATGCAGGAAGGCGACGAGCTTGCCCGCCGCGCCGTCCAGTGGTTTTTGGTTGATCAGGCGCACGCCGGCGTCCGCGGCCAGCGCAAGCTGTCCGGCGATATCGTCGGTGCGGAAGGCGAGGTGATGGATGCCTTCGCCCCGGTCGGCCAGGAACCTGGCAATCGGACTCTCGGGCGAGGTTGGTTCCAGCAACTCCAGATGAACGCCACCGACATCGAAAAACGCCGTCCGCACCTTTTGCGACGCCACCTCCTCGCGATGTTCGCAGCGCAGCCCAAGCGCCTTTTCATAAACGGGTACGGTTTCGTCCAGCGAACGAACTGCGATGCCCAGGTGATCGATCTGTGTAATCATTTCTTATGGAAACAGCTCTGGCAGACGCAGTATGACGCAGGGCGAGCATTAGCTCTGCGCATATTTTGGCAAAGTGCCCTCATCGCTTGGTCTTTCGGTGATTCTGCGTTGCCAAGACGATTTTGCAGTCTGATGCACTGCGCCGGAAGGCGGGCAACCGCGAATTCGCGATCCATCACCTGCATGACAGCTTCGGTTGAACCTGGAAAATCGGTTTCGCAATCGCCATCAGCGACTTATGCCGACTGGCGTGCGGCGGTGGAGCACGAACTGAAGGGGGTGCCAATCGAGAAGAAGCTCGTGACGCCCACGCCGGAGGGCATCGACGTGCAGCCGCTCTACCGCCGCGAGGACGCGGCGGCTCTCACGCTCGCCGCCGCGCCCGGGGAGGCGCCATTCCTGCGCGGTATGCCGCGGCGCGGCGGGCGGGCGTGGCGCTGGGAGGCATGGACCGGGTCCTCGGAGTATGACTTCTCACCCCTGCCGGCGCTGGCGCTGGCGCTGACGCGGCCGAGGACTGACGGGCTGGCGGCTGGGCTTACGGCGGCCGATCCCTTGGGGTGGCTGTTGCGCCATGGTTCACTGCCGATGCCTTTGGCCGGCTGTTTCGACGATCTGGTCGACGGCATAAGGGAGGCGGCCAGGGCCGGCACATCCCTCCCAATCGCCGGCGTCGGCGCGCACCTCTGGCATGAATGCGGCGGCACCGCCGTGCAGGAGCTGGCTTTCGCGCTGGCGACCGGCGCCGAATACTGGCGCTGGCTGTCGAACCGCGATGTGGCGCCCGACCAGATCGCCGCGCGCACGCAGCTCAGCTTTGCCGTCGGCGTGGATTTCTTCATGGCCATCGCCAAGCTGAGGGCCGCGCGCGTGCTGTGGGCGAAAATGGCCGCGGCTTTCGGCGCCGGCGCCACGGCGCGGCACGTGTTCATCGCGGCCCGCACGGCCACGCGGGACGAAACGCTCTACGATCCCCACGTCAATCTCCTCCGCATCACCACGCAGGCGCTTGCCGCCGTCGTGGGCGGGGCCGACGCCATCGAAATCCGTCCTTTTGACGCGGTCGCCGGCGCGCCGACCGAGCTGGGTGCGCGCCTGTCGCGCAACCTGCATGACCTCCTGGCGGAGGAGTTTTGCCTCGAGCACCAGATCGATCCCGCCGGGGGCTCTTGGTACGTGGAAGTGCTCACCGAGCAGCTGGCCCGCCAAGCCTGGGCGCTCTTCCAGGAGATCGAGAAGCGCGGTGGCATGGCGAAGGCCGTGCTCGCCGGCTACCCGCAGTCGCTTCTGGCCCGGTCCGCCGGGGACGAGCAGGTGCGAATCGACACGCGCCGCCGCCCGATTCTCGGCACCACGGTGCAGCCGAACCTGCGGGAAGAACCGCGAAGCGCGCCCCAGCCGGTGGCAGCGGGCCGCGCGCGGCGCAAATCCGCGCCGAAGCCGATCAAGAGTTTCTCCGCCCTCCGGGCCGCCGCCGCGAAGCGCACCACGCTGCCCACGCTGTGCATCGCCTGGACACAGAAACGCGATCCCGGTCCGACCACGGCCGCCCTCAAACCGTTCCGCGCCGCCGAGGGTTTCGAGGCGGTGCGCCGCGCGGGCGATGATTTTCTCACCCGCACCGGGCGGCGCGCCCGGGTCTTCCTGGCAAAGATGGGTCCGCCCAGACAGCACCATGCCCGGGCCAGTTTTGCCTCGGGCTTTTTCGCCATCGCCGGCTTCGAGACGGACGGCAGGCAGAGCTTCACCGCCGCCGAGGAGGCGGCCGAAGCCGCCGTCGCGTCGGGCGCAGTCATCGCGGTGCTCTGCTCGACCGACGACACCTATCCGCAGCTGGCGCCGGCTTTCGCCCGGCGCATCAAAGCCGCCCGACCCACGCTCGCCGTGGTCCTCGCGGGCAACCCGGGCGAACACGAGAAGGAATTCCGTGCCGCCGGTTTCGACGAATTCATTCACATCCGCGCCAACGTCCGCACCACCCTGGTGCAACTGCAGCGCCTGGCCGGAGTCAGCCCATGAATCTCAATCCGGATTTTGCCCGCATCTCCTTCGATGATCCCGTCGCCCCCGCCGCGGCGGACGGCCCGGCGGCGGAGGCGGCGCCCTGGATGACCAACGAGCAGATCGCCGTGAAGCCCGTGCACACCGCGGCCGACCTGGCCGCCGTCGCGCAACCGCTCGATTCGATGCCGGGTTTCCGGCCCTTCCTGCGCGGCCCGTACCCGACCATGTACGTCTCGCGCCCCTGGACCGTGCGCCAGTACGCCGGCTTCTCAACCGCCGCGGAAAGCAACGCGTTCTACCGCCGCAATCTCGCCGCGGGCCAGATGGGCCTCTCGGTCGCCTTCGACCTCGCGACGCACCGCGGTTACGACTCCGACCACCCGCGCGTCGTGGGCGATGTCGGCAAGGCCGGCGTGGCCATCGACTCGATCCTGGACATGCAGCAGCTCTTCAAGGGCATCCCGCTGCGCGAGGTCTCGGTGTCGATGACCATGAACGGCGCGGTCATCCCCATCATGGCGTTCTACATCGCCGCTGCGCTGGACCAGGGCGCCAAGCTCCCGGAGCTGGCGGGCACGATCCAGAACGACATCCTCAAGGAGTTCATGGTGCGCAACACCTACATTTACCCTCCCGGTCCCTCGATGCGCATCATCGCCGACATCTTCGCCTATTGCGCGAAGCGCATGCCCAAATTCAACTGCATCTCGATCTCGGGCTACCACATGCAGGAGGCGGGCGCCACGGCCGACCTCGAGCTGGCCTACACGCTGGCCGACGGCCTCGAGTATCTGCGCACGGGCGTGCAGGCGGGCCTCGACATCGACGCGTTCGCCCCGCGCCTGAGCTTCTTCTGGGGCATCGGCAAGAACTTCTTCATGGAGATCGCCAAGCTGCGGGCCGCGCGCGTGCTCTGGTCGGAACTGGTCGCGACCTTCCATCCCCGGAACCCCAAGTCGCTCGCACTCCGCACGCACGCGCAGACGTCGGGCTGGAGCCTCACCGCGCAGGATCCCTTCAACAACGTCGCCCGCACCTGCCTCGAGGCGCTGGCCGCCGCGGGCGGCCAGACGCAATCGCTGCACACCAACTCGCTCGACGAGGCGATGGCGCTGCCCACCGATTTCTCGGCCCGCATCGCGCGCAACACCCAGCTCTACCTCCAGCTGGAAACCGGCATCTGCCGCACGGTCGATCCCTGGGCGGGCTCGTATTACGTCGAGTATCTCACCGACGCGCTGATCCGGAGGGCCCGGCAGCACCTGGCGGAAATCGAGTCGCTGGGCGGCATGACGAAGGCCAACGAGACTGGCCTGCCCAAGATGCGCATCGAAGAGGCAGCCGCCCGCCGCCAGGCCGCCATTGACTCAGGCAAGGAGACCATCATCGGTGTCAACAAGCACGTGCTCGAAAGCGAACCGCCCCTCGAGATTCTCGAGGTGGACAACACCGCCGTGCGCGAGGCGCAGATCAAACGGCTCAACGAACTCAAAGCCTCCCGCGATCCGGCGGCCGTGGCGCGCGCGCTCGACGCCCTCACCGCGGCCGCCCGCGACGGATCGGGCAACCTGCTCGCGCTCGCCGTCACCGCCGCGCAGGCCCGCGCCACGCTCGGCGAGATCTCCGCCGCGATGGAAAAAGTGTTTGGACGTCACCAGGCGGTCACCCGTACCATCGCCGGCGTGTATCGTTCAGAATTCGGCGCCAGCCCGGAGATCGAGGAAGTCCGCGCGCTGACCGACGCCTTCGCCGCACGCGAGGGCCGCCGGCCGCGCATCTACATCGCGAAGCTCGGCCAGGACGGCCATGACCGCGGCGCGAAGGTCGTCGCCACGGCGTTTGCCGATTTTGGCTTTGACGTGGACATCGGGCCGCTCTTCCAGACGCCCGAGGAGGCGGCGCGCCAAGCCGTCGAAAACGACGTGCACGTCGTGGGCATGAGCTCCCTCGCCGCCGGGCACAAGACGCTGCTGCCCCAGCTCG
Source organism: Opitutaceae bacterium (assembly GCA_041479395.1). Classification (GTDB taxonomy): domain Bacteria; phylum Verrucomicrobiota; class Verrucomicrobiia; order Opitutales; family Opitutaceae; genus Fen-1467. The sequence continues at coordinate 567 of JBGOXZ010000029.1, read as the reverse complement.
TCGCGGAACTCAAGCGGCTGGGCCGGCCCGATATCATGGTGGTGTGCGGAGGCGTCATTCCCCAGCAGGACCATGACGCGCTGCGGTCCGCGGGTGTCGCGGCGATCTTTGGGCCGGGCGCCAAGCTGCCCGCCGGAGGCCGCGAAATCATGCGCCTCCTCAACGAACGCCTCGGCCACACCTGAGCGCCGCAGGCATGGCGGCCCGCATGCCGGGCGATCGCGAGGCTCGCGACGACGGGCCGCCTCTTACGTCATTCAGGCCGGGGTCCCTGACAATCGAGCGGGCACACCGGGCCGGTGGTCACGCGGTGCGCTCCGATGCCGTTCTGCGCCGACAGAATCTCCACCATGCCAAGCCAATCCACCGCCGCTCAGGGTTTGGATTTGCCCTGATTGGGCGGCTTGATGTGGATGGTGACGATCTCCGTCGATTCCACGAGGTGGCGATCCTTGACGGCAGGATCGAATTTCCACTGGCGCACGGCGGCGAGCGCCGGTTCGGCAAAGGCGGGATGGTTGCATTCGACGACTTCCGCTGACTCAACGTCGCCCCGGGAGTTAATCC
>JBGOXZ010000028.1:0-13506 GCA_041479395.1 Opitutaceae bacterium | reverse complement strand
CTCGCCTGGATCCTTTGTGGCTACACCGAGCAGCTGGAATTCCTGGAGACGCGGTCGGAGGAAGAGTTCGAACCCTACGGGAACAAGGCCAAGTTTCTCGCCCGTTTCCTGGAGGCGGCTCGAGCCACCGTCGACTACTATATCGAGCAGACCCCGACGGATGGAGTCCCCTACTGGGACACTGGCGCCCCCGGTCTGGTTCATCTCGGCCACTACCTTGACCGTCCGGCTGATCCCTTTAACGGCCGTGAACCGGTCGATAGTTCCGCTGCCGCCATTGCCGCCCAAGGTCTGATCCGCCTGGGCCGTTACCTCAGCGCGAAGAAACAGGCCACCGCCGGCGCGCGTTATTTCGCTGCCGGTCTCACCGTCGCCAGGACGATCTTCCGGGAGCCCTATCTCTCGATATCGCCCCGCCACCAAGGACTTCTGCTCCATTCGATCTATCATCGTCCCAACGGTTGGGACTACGTTCCCCCAAGGCGGAAAATCCCTTGCGGCGAATCCTGCATGTGGGGTGATTACCACGTGCGGGAGCTGGCGCTGCTCTTGCAGCGCATGGCGGAACGCAAATCCTACTACACCTTCTTTGGCTATTGAGCCACCCGCCGTGATGCCCGTTCCGTTGCGTGATTTTTCCCGCCTCTGCATTCACACCCTTACCACGCGGCCGTGGGCGATCGAGGAAGTGGTTCGACGCTACTCCGCAGCCGGGGTCAAAGGCGTCACGGTATGGCGCGAAGCGTTGGTCGGGAGCGATTGCGCCGCCACCGGCAAATTGATCCGCGACCATGGTCTCTCCGTGGTGTCGCTCTGTCGGGGCGGATTTTTCGCGGCCAGAACCGCCGAACTCCGCGGCAGGGCCATCGATGAGAATCGCCGCTATATTGACGAGGCCGCTGCGCTGGGCGCACCGCTGCTGGTGCTGGTGTGCGGCGCCGTGCCCGGCCAGGCGCTGGCCGAGTCGCGCAAGCAGATCACCGACGGCCTTGCCGCGGTGCTGCCGCATGCCGCTGCCGCCCGGGTGAAACTTGCCATTGAGCCGCTCCATCCCATGTACGCCAATGATCGCTCGGCCGTGAACACCATGCGCCAGGCCCGGGCGATCTGCCACCAGTTGCCTTCTCCCTGGCTCGGCATCGCAGTCGATGTGTACCATACTTGGTGGGACGACCGGCTGGAAGAGGACATTGCGGCCAGCGGTCGCGAGGGCACGCTCTTCGCCTTCCATATCTGCGATTGGCGCACGCCCACGGTCCACATCCTCGACGACCGCGGCCTGATGGGAGAAGGCTGCATCCCGATTCGTCAGATTCGCGGTTGGATCGAAGACGCCGGCTTCGAGGGCTTTAATGAAGTCGAGATCTTTTCGCGCCGCTTCTGGGCCTCCGACCAGGTGCAGTATCTCGAGGCCATCAAAGCGGCCTATCTCGCCCACGCGTGACATTTCCGCCATCAGCCAAGCCCCGGGACTTTCCTCTCTGAACCATCCTATGAAAGAACACTCTATTGGCATTGTCATGAATGGCGTTACTGGACGCATGGGAACCAACCAGCATTTGGTGCGCTCCATCCTTGCCATTCGCAAACAGGGCGGCGTCCGGCTCGCCAATGGTGACGTCATCATGCCTGATCCCATGCTGGTGGGCCGTAATCCGACTAAGCTCAAAGCCCTCGCCCAAACCCATGGCATCGCCCGCTTCACGTGCGACCTCGATACTGCGTTGCAGGACCCCTTCAACCGGATCTATTTCGATTCCCAGACCACCGAGCGCCGCGCCCCAAGTGCCCGTGAGGCTATTGCCGCGGGCAAGGCGATCTATTGCGAGAAGCCCACCGCCATCGATACGAGAACCGCGGTGGCGCTTTATGAGGAGTGCCAAGCCGCTGGCCTGAAAAACGGCGTCGTCCAGGACAAACTCTGGCTTCCCGGTCTGCGCAAGCTCAAGCGGCTCATCGACGCTGGTTTTTTCGGTCGTATCCTTTCCGTGCGCGGCGAATTTGGCTATTGGGTGTTCGACGGTGCCGCGCAGCCCGCCCAGCGCCCGTCATGGAACTACCGCAAGGAAGACGGGGGCGGCATGGCGATCGATATGCTCTGTCATTGGCGCTATGTGATCGACAATCTCTTCGGGAATGTGACGGCCATTTCCTGCCTCTGCGCCACCCATATTCCCGAGCGCCGTGATGAGCGCGGCCGATCCTACAAGTGCACGGCCGACGCCGCCGCCTATGCGACCTTCGAAACTGATCGGGGCATCATCCTGCATTTCAATAGTTCCTGGTGTGTGCGGGTGCGCCGGGACGACCTGCTTACCCTTCAGGTCGATGGCACCAATGGATCTGCCGTGGCTGGCTTGCGTGATTGTTGGATTCAGCGTGCTGAGAACACGCCGTGCCCCACCTGGAATCCGGACATCGCGCAACCGATCAATTTCTTCGATGGTTGGCAAAAGATGCCCGATACCACGACCTACGACAACGCCTTCAAGGTGCAATGGGAGCTCTTCCTCAAGCATGTCGTCAATGATGAGCCCTTCACCTGGACCCTCCTCGAGGGGGCCAAAGGGGTCCAATTGGCTGAAAAGGGCTTGAAGTCGTGGAGGATGCGGAGGTGGCTCAAGATAGAACCGATTGCCGTGAAAGATTTAACATCACGGCAAGTCCTGACTAAGGTACGTTAACCTATTCCGTGGCGTTGCCGTCGAGAATCGAACCTTTGGATTCTATTTCCCCATCACCAGGAGATACCCATGCACTATGAAATCGTGACTGCGGTTCTGAATTTCGCCCGGCATGCGTTTGGTGCTGACCCAATTGGCCCCGTGCGCCAGTCGAGACTTCATTGGAAGCACCGAACCGATTCGATCCTCGTCGCAAAGACGCGAGGCCGCTTCTGCGGCAGAGTGGGGGGGTATTATGCGACGGCTTTGTCCACGTTGGTGATTCTCCTCGCAGGCATGACGGTGAACTCGTTATCGGCGGCAGCCGAATTGCCCGCACGGCAACAGAGTCCAATTGCCATGTTGCGCCGCGACAGGCTGCCGCGGAAGGTCTTAGTGGGCACGGTGGTCAGCGGCTACGAGGTTTTCTCGCTCCCGCTGGAGAAGCGCCTGCAAAAGATGGACGACGTCGTGGAGGCGATCGCGGCCCAGGCCAGGAGTAACTTTCCTGCCAAACGGCTGGATTTGATCGTGCTGCCGGAATTCTTCTTGGCCCGACCGGGCGACTCGCTGGCGCAGAAGACGGTGCGATTGGAAGAGGTGCAGCAACGAATCGCGGCCTGCGCCCAGCGGCACGGCTGTTATCTGGTCGTGCCGCTGCTCCTGCGAGAAGCGGATTCGCCGCTGCGATACAGCAATGCCGCGGTGCTGGTGGATCGCGAGGGACGCGTGATGGGAATTTACCGGAAGGTTCACCCGGTCGCCCCGCAGGGGAGCGACGTGTTGGAGGACGGGATCATGCCGGGGCGAGAGTTTCCTGTGTTTGAGTGCGATTTTGGACGGGTGGGAATACAGATTTGCTTCGACATGCTCTATGCCGACGGCTGGCAAGCGCTGGCCAAACAGGGGGCGGAGATCGTCGCGCTGCCGTCAGCCTCGCCTGAAACCGCCCATCCCGACCTGTACGCGCTGCAGCACCAGTACTACATCGTGAGCGCCACGCCCCGGGACCACGCCGCGGTTTTCAGCCCGCTCGGCCTGATAGAGGCTCAGGCCTCCCAAGAGGGCGCCGTGCTGGTCCACCAGATTGACCTGTCCTTTGCGATCGTGCACTGGGAAGCGGCCTTGGAGGAGGGCGAAGCGCTCAGCCGCAGGTTCGGGGATAAGGTCGGATTCCACTATTACCGCCCGGAGGACAAGGGGATTTTCTGGTCCAACGATCCGGAAAGGTCGATCGGGCAGATGATCGGGAGTTTGGGCCTGACCGAGTCCGACCCCAACGTGGAGCGAATACGCCTATTGCAGGAAAAGGCTCGAGGCGGTCCGCCGGCGATGCCGTAAGAGGCCCGGCGCAGGCGATCGATAAAAGCTGCAGTCCTACCGGCCAAACGCGGGGACGGCGGCGTCAGACCTCTGGTCCGCTCTGCGCGGTGCGCTTGATTTTGTCATCCAGCGCTTCGGATCGAGCCGGTGGCGGCGCTCCGGGTATGGCGGTCCTTGATGACTTCCATCGAAGCATTGGGCGGGTTGGGACGCCAGCCTCATCGCCGGGCTCAAGGTTGAGGTGCGCCGACAGACCTTAGCCGGACCCATGCAGTTGAATCTGTAGGGCCGCGCCTTGGCGCGTGCCGTTCACTCGCAAGCACCCAAACCGTTCGGTGAATGATGTAGGAGCCTGCTTGCCCGTTCGACAGGCTCAGGGCCCGAGCTTGTCGAGGGGCAGGCGATTTCTGCTCTGTCATCCTCCTTCGCCGAGGCTACGGAGGACTGGTCGCGAGCACCTGTCCGTCGTAGCTTCATGCGAAGGCGGAAGCTCGCTCCTACAACTGCATGAGCCCGGCTTAGAGGGGCGCATGATGCAAGAACTCTTCGGGGCTGTAGCGTTTGAATGCCTCGATCGCCTCATATTCGGCGAGGCCCAGCGCGTTGTAGGCGTCGGCGAGACGCCGGCTCCGGTCTTCGGTCCGCTGCCAAAACTCACGGCGATCGTCGCCCAGAAAGAGAGCCTGGTCCTTCTGCGTCTCGTGGCGAAAGATCGCGCGACGACGGCGCAAAACTTCCTGGGGACTGAGCGGCACGGCGAGTTCGATCTCGTCCAACTCCCATTCGGCCCAGGCTCCGCGGTAGAACCAGAGTTCCGTCTCGCGGAACCACGGCTCGCCCGTGCTGCGCGCCAACGCATCGCGCAGCGCGTGCAGGCAAAGCCGGTGGGTGCCGTGGGGATCGTCGAGGTCGCCGGCGGCAAAGACCAAATGCGGCCGCAGGTCGCCAAGCAATTGGCGCATGATCTCCACATCAATCTCCCCCAGTTGCCGGCGCCGCACCGAGGCGCCGTGGTAGAACGGCAAATCAAGGAAATGAAGGTGGCTGGTGGGTACACCGCAGACATGAGCGGCCGCGATCGCCTCGTGGCGACGGACCAGGGCCTTCCAGCGCGTCAACTCCGCCGAGCCCGGCAGGGTGCCTCCCGCCTCGTAGGCGGAACAGAGCGCCTGGAGGCGTCTGGCCGATTCGGCATCGGCCAGTCCAAGGTCGCGGACGAAGAGCAGCGCGCGCCATAACGATTCATCCGAGACGGCGTTGGCCCCCGAGACTTGGTAGGCGATGTGAACCTCGTGCCCGTGCTCGACCAAGCGGCAGAGCGTGCCGCCCATCGAGATCACGTCGTCGTCCGGGTGGGGCGAGAGCACCAGCACGCGTTTGGGGAACACGTTCGCCGACGGCGAGCGCAAGGGGCGCACCGGCGCGTCGCCGGGCTTGGTGCGCGCGGGATCGCGCCCCCCCGGCCAGCCGGTGATCGTGTGCTGCATCTGATAGAAGCCGGCCAGATTGGCTTCGTAAGCAGAACCGTAGACCTGCAGCAGATCCTGGAGACCGGATTCGTTGTAGTCGTCGTCCGTCAGCTTGAGGATCGGCTTCTTGCGCTTCTGCGACAGCCACAAGATGGCGCGGCGGGTCATGCGTTCGTCCCAGGTGAGGCCCTGATCTTCGAGCGCACCGACCATCCAGGGGGTCCGATGGCGCGCGAGCGCACCAGCGGCGGCCTGATCGACGACGAAATGCACCTGGTCGTGTTCCTGAAGAAAGGAGGCGGTCACCTGCGGGGTGATCTCGCCTTCGATGGCGGTGCGCACGATGCCGGCCTTATGCTGACCCCAGGCCATGAGCACGATGCGCCGCGCATCCAGGATGGTGCGGACGCCCATCGTGATCGCATAGCGGGGCGTATGTTCCTCACCGCCGAAGTCCCCGGCGGCGTCGCGCCGGGTGAGCGGATCCAGGGTCACCAGCCGGGTGCGCGAGCGCCGGGCGCTGCCCGGCTCGTTGAAACCGATGTGCCCGGTGCGGCCGATGCCAAGGATCTGAAAGTCGATGCCGCCCGCGGCGCGGATCTTCTCCTCGTATTCGCGGCAGTGAGCGTCGACCGCCGCGTTCGGCACGGAACCGTCCGGCAGGTGAATCTGGGCGGCCGGAATGTCGACGTGATCGAACAAATGGACCCGCATGAAGTAATGATAACTTTGGGGATGATCGGGAGCGGGGCCGCGGTATTCGTCGAGATTGAAGGTGATGACATTGGCGAAACTCAGCTTCTCCTCGCGGTGCAACCGGACGAGCTCGGCATAGAAACTCACCGGCGTGGAACCCGTGGCGAGTCCCAGCACCGCCGTGCGGCCCTCGCGCTGGCGGGCGCGGATCAATTCGGCGACCTCACGGACGACGGCGCGCGAAGCCTCGAGGCTGTTCGCGAAGACCGCCAGCGGGGCGTGTTCGAATCGGTTGGGCGCCAAGGTATTTTGCGCGAGCATAGCGGGAACGCTGCAAGGTCACTGAGCCAGGTCCGGATGATAGACTTGCTGGCATGGTTAAAAAATGGCAGAAACGCCGATGTTTTTAACAGAAATGACAAGCGCACCCTCCGTTTACCGACCTTCGCTGGAGCGACTCGTCGCGCTGCTGCCCTCGCCGCTGCGCCCTCTGCACGGCCGCCGGGCCACGCCTCTGCCTTTGCCCGACAACATCATTTGCTTTCGCCGTGTCTGTGCGGCGGATCTCAACCGCCCACAACGCGGGCGCGCGCTGCATCACCGGTTTGTGCTGATCATGGCGCTGGCCACCGACGTCACCGTGTGCGTGGACGACCGGGCGATCCGCCTCCATGCGGGCGAAGGGCTCTTGGTGTTTCCCTTTCAGTTTCACGATTATGTGGATCCCGAGCGGCAGGAGCTCAACTGGCTGTTTGTCACGTTCGAGCTGACGGACGCGAGTGAGTTGCTGCCGCTTCGGTTTCGTCCGTTCGTGATCACGCCGGCCCTGCGGCAACTGGCCGGGGAACTGGTCACAGCCTATCTCTCGCCGGGGGAGGCGGATCTGACCACGCTCCTGCTAACGTTGTTGCTGGCGCGGGCGCGGCAGGCCGAGCCGGCGCGCCGCCGCAACCATCTGCCGCCCGGCGCCCCCGGATTAATCCCCCAAGTCAACCAGCTCGCGCTGCGGAAGGATGAGCCCTTGAGCGTGAAAGAGATTGCGCGCGCGCTGGGCATCAGCGTCAGCCATCTGCGCGCGCGGTTCCGCGCCTCATGCGGGGTGAGCCTTGGCCGTCACCTGCGACGCTTGCGACTCGAACGGGCGTGCGGATTGTTGCGGCTGAGCGAGAGGCGGGTCTCCGAGGTCGGGGAAGCCTGTGGGTTTTCGTCGATCTACAGTTTCAGCCGGGCGTTTCACGCCGCCTATGGCGTATCGCCCCTGGCTTACCGTCGCGGCGACCGGGCACCCCAGCGGGCCCGTTGAGCAAGCGGACGGCCAGCACTCGGTTCGAGCGCGATGAGTTTCGCGCCGCGGCGGGGCGCCACGCCCGATGATGTGCGGTCAGGCCCGACATCGAGCCAAGGGGCTGGCTTTAGGCAAATGCTCGCAGTCGCGCGATCACATCGCCGTGTAACTGCATAGTCACACCGCCAAAGGCGCGGCCGGGATGGTCGAGGCAGTCGGCGATCCCGGCGTAGGCCATGATTTCGATGTCATCTTGGTGCGCGGCGACGCAGAGGTGCGTCACGCGGGCAAGGGCATTGTGCGGTGTCAAGCTGGCGTCAGGGACGAAGACGTCGGCGTGGGGATGGGAGAATCTCATGGACGGGAAGGGCGGACATCAGGATTTGGCCAACTGCGGCAGACTGGCGGCGGCGATGGCCTGCCCCTGGCGTTTTTCTTTCTCGTCGGGCATGTGCAGTTTGATCTGCGCGGCTAGGTCGGGAAAATCCGCCCGAAGAACTTCCGCGGCGCGATCGAGGATATGCTGGCCGCCGGCTCCGGACATCACGCGGCCAAGCACCAGCACGTGGCGAATCATGTAGAAATCGGCGTAGTGCGCGATCGCATAACCCAGGTAGATCCCGATGGAATCAAAAATCTGGGCCGCGCGGGCGTCGCCGCCGTTCATCGCTTGCTGGACCTCCACCAGCCGTTCCGACGCGGACATTGACTCGGGAAAGGCAAAGCCCGCCCGGGCCGCCAGGCGAGTGACGCCCTGCTGGGAGAGATACTGCACACCGCAGCCGCCATCGCCGGACCACTCATCACGGGGCGCATCCGCCTGGTAGTCGATGGGAGCGAAGGCGAGCTCGTTGAGCCACGGCGTGACGTCGCCGGCCGGTGTCACGTAGCCGCCGGCCTGGCTCGTGCCCATGGAAATGCCGAGCACCGCGTTGTCTCCCAGCGCCATCGAGCCGGCCAGCGCGGTCACTTCACCATCGTTCGCCACCTCGAAGGGCACACCGCCCCAGCGCTCCTGCAAGGCGAAGAACATCCGACGAATGTGCTGCTCGAACCGGTCGGCGGGTACGCCTCGAAAGAGTGAGGCAACGCGCACTTCATTCTTCACATAAATGCCGGCTGCGCTCCCGCCGATCGCATCCACGCGCGGGAGGTGCGCCGCCGCCCGCCGCAGCGAGTCGTGAATGCCCTCGATGTGATAGGCGGGGTCGGTCTGGAAATACGGATCCCACGGCACCTCGTCCGAATACACCACCTGCCCGTCGATGACGGCCACCGCTTTCCGGTCGCTGCCGCCGAGATCGAAGCCGATGCGGCAGCCGTCGAGATGCCGACCGATCGACAAGCCGGCCGCGGACATCTCCGGCAGATTGCGGAAATCGCGCTCCTCGACCTGGAAAGGTCGGCCATAAACTCTCTCGCCCATGAATCCATGGTCGAAAGCGCGTTGGCCGGATGGGCTGTAAATCTGCGCGAGCCGGGCCGCGAGTTCGCCGGCTCCGGCCACCCAGACGCGGCAACCGCCTTTCTGCCAGAGCAGGAATTTCAGCAGGCGCTCGACGTAGCGGAGATTCAAGGCGGCGGCGGGGTGGTCTGCCGCCAGCACGGAACTGTCGTAACGCGAGGTGGTGCCGTCCGCACGCTCCAACACGAAGGCGCAGGGCCTTGCGCCGCGGTCTCCAGCGACCAGGGCACGATAAGCGCGATTCCACAGCGACGCAGGCAGATAGTCCGGGTCTAGCGGTGGACGGAAACGAGGGCTGATGCGCAGCATGGCGAGGGGAAATGTTCAGGGATTGAACGGTCTGCAGGGAACTAAACGCATTCACGATGCCGGCCGCGTCACCGGCATCGCCAGCCCAAGGACGGGGATTTCCCGTGATTGCCCCTCACGGAGATTCTTAGAAAGAGGCGCAAGCCGATGGCCGACGGCATTTCCTTCTTGAATTTCGGCGGCGGGGACCGACTTGCGCCAACGAGTGTTCAAGGACGGGAAAGCGGGGAAAGGGGCCGGCAGCAACACGGAAGGGATGTTAGCGGACGGGCCCCCGAACCAGAATAGCACGAGTGATGATGTTTTTAACGGAAATGGCAGACCACCGCACAAGCGGCTTGACGATACGCGGCATCGCGCCACACCCAGCGCCATGCCCTCCCGTGTGCTTCTGCTGGTGCTGGCGTTGACGTTCCTGATGCATCGCGCGACCGGCGCGACCCCCGAGGAGGCGGCGCGAGCGCTGGTGCAGCGCGTCGCACCCGCGCTGGCCGGACAGGTGACGTGTGAGACCATTCCCCCGGACAACGGACATGATGTCTTTGAAGTCGAAAGCTTGGCCGGGAGAATCGTTTTGCGCGGCAACGACGGCGTGGCCATGGCCTCGGCGTTGAATTACTACCTCGAGGAATTCGGGCACGGCGAGATCTCCTGGAATTGCGGGAACCAGCTGGCGGTGCCGAATCCGCCGCCGCCGGTGCCTCACCGGGTCCGGGTGGTCAGCCCGCATCGGTTCCGCTACGTCTACAACTACTGCACGCACGGCTACACCATGGCGTGGTGGGACTGGCCGCGCTGGGAACGCGAGTTAGATTTCCTCGCGCTCAAGGGCGTCAACCTCGCGCTCATCATCCAGGGCCAGGAGTTGGTGTGGATCAATGCGCTCCAGGAGTTTGGCTACACTGACGCCGAAGTGCGGCAATGGCTGTGTCTGCCGTCGCATCAACCCTGGCAGTACATGTCGAACATGGAAGATTATGGCGGGCCGGTGCCGCCGTCGCTGGTGGACCGGCGGGTCGCGCTCGGCCGGAAGATCGTTGCGCGGATGCGCGAACTCGGCATGGAACCCGTGCTGCAGGGCTACTACGGCATCGTGCCGTCGGATTTCAGGAAACGATTCCCCGCGGCGAAGATCCATCCGCAGGGCGAGTGGGGCGGACTCAAACGGCCGGATATGCTCGATCCGCTCGATCCGCTTTTTGCGAGGATGGCCGCCGCGTTCTATACGGCGCAGGCCGGGCAATTCGGCCAGGCAGGATTTCTCGCGGCCGATCCTTTTCACGAAGGCGGCCGGATGGAGGGCATCGATCTGGCCGCCTGCGGCCGGGCGATCTACGACGCCATGATGCGGGCCAGCCCGGAAGTGACCTGGGTGCTGCAATCGTGGCTGGAGAATCCGCGCCAACCGATGCTCGACGCGCTGGATAAATCGAAGCTGCTGGTGCTCGACCTCTTTTGCGAAGCCAAGGAAAACTGGCGGGAGCGCGGACAATTCGGCAACACGCCGTGGCTGTGGTGCACGATCCATAATTTCGGGGGCAATGTCGGCTTGTCGGGGCGGCTGGACACCCTGCGCCAAGCGCCGGTCAAGGCACTCGCCGAAGCGGGACCGGGCAAGGGGCAGATGCGCGGCATCGGCGCGTTGATGGAGGGCAGCGAGACGCAGCCGCTGATTTGGGAGATGTTTTTTGGCAACGCCTGGCGCAGCGAGGCGCCCGATGCCGACCGCTGGTTGCGCGATTACGGCCGCCGGCGGTACGGCCGGGAGGCGCCGGCGGCGCAGCACGCCCTGCAGATCCTGAGCGAGACCGTTTATGGCTCCGTGGCCGGCGACTATCCGTTGAATTCGGTGGTATGTGCGCGCCCTTCGCTCGATCCCTACCCGAAGGCGCGCTTCTGGGGCTCGACGGAACCGTACTATGACACGAAACGCCTGGTCGAAGCCTGGCGGTCTTTGCTCGAGGCCGCCGCCGAGTGCGGTGGAAGCGACGGCTACTGCTATGATCTGGCCGACGTGGGCCGGCAGGTGCTGGCCGATCTGGCCGGACAATACCACAGGGCGATCGTGCAGGCGTATGCCCGCCAAGACGCGGCCGCAGTGAAGCAACTCGGAGGCAAAATGCTGGGCCTCATCGGCGATCTCGATGAGTTGCTGGCGATGCGAAAGGAATTTCTCCTCGGCAGCTGGCTGGCCGATGCGCGCCGGTGCGGCGCGACGAAAGACGAGCAGGATCTCTGCGAGCGCGCCGCGCGGGAATTGATTACGACATGGACCCGCCAGGACAACGTCACCGATTACGCCAACCGCCAATGGGCCGGCTTGGTGGGTACGTTCTATTTCTCCCGCTGGCAGACCTGGCTCGACGCGCTGCAATCTGCGCTTGCGGCGGGTCAGGCGATTGACGTGGAAGCCACACGCACACGGATCCGCGAGGGCGATCTGGGATGGACACAGCGGCACGATACTTACCCAGTCGAGCCGCGCGGAGACGTCATTGAGGTTTCACGACGGCTCTTGGAGAAATACTCCACCGACGCTTCCGCCCCGCTGTCTCCCGCCCCGGAGTGAGGTCATGGCGCCCGCCCTGGCGATCCGGGAATCATGTGCTTGAATCTCGGGCGGCACCGCGGGACGCCATCGCGTTGACCCGGCTGATCGGAATCCGGATTGGTGGCGAGACGATGGGTTTTAACCAGCCGGAGCATCAAACGAGGGCGGCAGACTCGCACGGTGTGCCCCCCAAGTTTTGTTGGGCTGCGCGCCAAGCAGGAACTCCAAACGGTTCTCCTTGGCGGAGAGAACGTCCAGAGGCAGCCATGTATTGTCGTAGGTGCTGCCATTCAGCTTCACCGATTGAATGTAGATCCCTTCGCCTTGGGAAAGGATCTCCAGCGTACGTCCATTTCCCATCCGCACTGTCGCCCGGGGAAACATGGGCGTCCCCAGCACCAGCCCGCCGACTCCGGGGATCACCGGATAAAGACCGAGGGCGTTCCACACGTAGACTCCCGAGGTGGCGCCCAGATCATCGTTGCCGGGAAGCCCATCCGGCTTCGTGGTAAAAGTCTCGCGGCGAACGCGGTCAACGACTTCCTGGGTCTTCCACGGATTTCCCGTCCAGATATATGCGTAAGGTGCGCAGAAATCCGGTTCATTGGTCACCGTGAAGTTGGGGAGCGCCCAACCGCTCAGCTTCTCGAAGAATTTGTCGAGCTTGGGAACGACCTTCTGTTCTCCGCCCAGCGCGGCAAACAGGCCGGCGTAGTTGTGCGGAATCATCCACGTATACTGCCAGGCCGAGCCCTCTTCGAAACCAAGCTGGTTATCCTTATCCCAGTTCTTGTGGCGTGGCATGAGGTGGTCGGGATCCCAATCGCCGAGGAATTTGCCATCGAGCGTGCGGGGCCGGATGAATCCGGTCTCCGTGTCCAACAGGTTCCGCCAGTTCTGGGCAGAGCGCAGCAATTTGGCGGCATTCGCTTGATCGCCCAGGGCGGCGGCGAACCGCGAGATCGCGAAGTCGGCGCTCGCATACTCGAGCGTGACGGATGCACCGGTCTCGTTGCCATCCCCGACCGGGACATAGCCCTTGCTCAGATATTCGGCCAGCCCCGGCCGCTGGGACTGGCCGTGCGGGCCTGTCCCCGGCTGGGTGGCGCCCTTCAGCATGAATTCCAGCGCGGTTCTGGCGGCGAACGCGCGTGCCCCGAAGGCATGGGCTTCGGCGACGAGGATCGCAGGCGAGTCCCCGCCCATGACGTAGCTCACATCATTGGCCACCGGCCAGCGGGGGAGCCATCCGCTTTGTTCCGCGTCGCGTATCAGCGACTGCATCATCTGGCTGGTCTGCTCCGGCAGGAGCAGGGCATGAAGCTGAACCACGTTGCGGTAGGTGTCCCAATCGGAAAAATTCGCGTACTGCGCTTCCCCCGGCGCCAGGCGCCGTACTTTGCCATCGAAGCCGATATACTCGCCGTTGCTGTCGTTGAACAGATTCGGTGACAGCAGCATGTGGTACAGACCGGTATAGAAAATCGCGCGCTGCTCCGGCGTGCCGCCGTCGGCGCGGACCCGCTCCAGCAAATCGATCCACCGGGCCTTGGCGGCGGCGTGGACCGCCTCAAAATCCCATCCAGGTATTTCCGCCTGCAGATTGTCCAGGGCATTGGCGACACTGACAAACGACACGCCCACCTTCGCGACAATCGGCTCCGCGCCGCGCGGGAAGGACACGTACGCGCCCACTTTGTGTCCCGCGGCAGACGTGCTGCCGGGACTCACCGTGGCGGTCCACG